>CALVXM010000009.1 GCA_944371305.1 uncultured Bacilli bacterium
AATTTATAACAAACTATTAAAATTTATAAAATTACTATTGACTTTTAATAGTTAGTCTCCTCACTTCTATTATGTCTTATATTTATATCGTTTATTCTATAAAGCAATTTTAACTTATATTAGATTATAAGTCAATTATCCTTTTTAATAATATGCGATGATTTTAATATGAAGTGGTTTATTTCTTTTTGAATTAAACAAATAACAATTTACTCTATAAAGGTTTTTGCCCCCCATGTGTGCTATTTGCTAATGCGGGTGTTACCTTATTTTCTATCATCTTACTGCACCTACTTTCTATATTTAATTATATATTATTTTTTATTTAAAAATAAGATTTAGTTTAACAAAAAAATTCATAATTGTTTAAAAACTTTAATATACTTAACTAGATTATGGAGGAATAATTATGATTAATAAAAAAAGTATCTGGTTTTTAACTTTATTTAGTCTTATTCTAGTTTTAAGCGTTTATTATATAACTATGCCTAGTGAATTATTATTAAATACAAATGCAGATTACGAGAAAGATAATAAAACTCAAGAGGAAACACCAACTACCACTATTGAGGAAAGTACAGTTTTAGTGGCATTAAGAGTTGAAGCTGAAGAAGAATTATTAAAAGAAATGGAAAATTTACAATCAATTCTAAATAATAGCGAAGCTAGCGTTGAAGAAAAAAATGAAGCTTTTGAAAAAATGAAAGAATTAAATACTAACAAAGGTGAAGAAGAAAAATTGCAAAATAAAATAAAAGAAGTCTATAAACTAGAATCATTTGTCAAAATTAAAAAAGATCAAATTGAAATCGTTGTAAAAAAAGAAGAAAATGATAGTACACTAGCTAATCAAATTATGAGAACTATTCAAGAATTATATCAAGAACAAAAATATATAACTGTTAAATTCACTAAATAATTATTGTTTTTTCCCTCACTTATTTATAATTGGTACATAGAATAATATGAAGAAATATAAACCACCCAAGGAAGTGAGGGAATTATGTCTAAAAGTGTTTTGACCAAAAGAGAAAAAGAAGTATTTGATTTGTTAGTATTAAATCGTTCGACTGATCAAATTGCTAACAAATTAGGAATAAGTGAAAAGACCGTAAGAAATCATATTTCAAATGTAATGCAGAAATTAGGTGTTAAAGGTCGTGCTGGGGCTGTCATAGAACTTTTAAAATTAAAGGAAATTTCATTATAAAAAGGTATAAACAACCTTTTTTTTCATAAAATTAATTAGGTGATTTAATATGCTTAAAAGAAAAATGATAAGGAAAATCATTATATCTACTTCAGCCCTATTTGCTTTATTTTTACTTTATTTAATTCCTACTTCAGATAAAAACGATGAATTGGATGTTTCTCAAAATTTAGAATACGTCAATTTAGAAGTAGAAACCAATAGTATATATCTATTAGATAATTTTAATTATTTAGGAAAAACTGAAGTCGTTGTAAATAGTGAAACAACAGAAGAAAAAATAAAAGAATTGGTAGAGGTATTAATAAATGGCGGGAATGGTGAAAATAAAATACCTAACGGGTTTAGATCTATTCTCCCTAGTGAAACTAAAATACTAAGTATTAAAGTTGAAGAAAATTTGGTTAAAATCGATTTTTCAAAAGACATTTTAAATATCAATAAAGATTTAGAAGAAAAGATGATTGAAGCTTTAGTATATACTATTACATCAATTGACGGTATAGATAAAGTTGTTATTTATGTTGAAGGTGATATCCTAACTAAATTACCGCAAACAAACACTAATTTACCTAGTACATTAGATCGCAATTTCGGAATCAATAAAACTTATGAATTTACTAAAACGGATGATATCAATCAGGTAACAATTTATTATTTAAACAAACACAATGATAACTATTACTATGTTCCAGTAACTAAATATCTAAACGATAACCGAGATAAAATAAAAATAATTATCGATGAATTAACCAGCACCAATACTTATAACACTAATTTGTTGAGCTATTTAAGCAGTAACACTGAACTGTTAGCTATTGAAGAACAACCAGACATTTTAGAACTAACTTTTAATTCATATATTTTCTCTGATGTTGATAATAAAGATATATTAGAAGAAGTTGTCTATACCATTTGTCTTTCTGTTAAAGATAATTATGACGTTAAAGAAGTTGTTATAAAAAATGAAGACGAGGAAGTTTTAAAAACAGTTTTAAATACAATTGAATGAACTTGACTTTTATAAAAAAACATTTATAATATTCCTTACTAAAAGGAGGAAATTATGAGCCATACTGATGATTTGTTAATTGCTTTAAATTGTAAAATTGAAAGATTAATTGGATTGATGTCCACTAAAGAAAATAGTCAAGTTTTAAAAGAAATTAAACTTTTATTAAAAGAAGCCAATGATTTAAAAAGATTCGAATTAGAAACAAAATATCCTGAACAATTTAGAAATTTTAAATTAAAAAAATAGTTATCAATTGATAACTTTTTTTTTGCTTATTTTATACTAACTTTATGTTCAATTGGCACCCATTTAACATCTTTAATGAATAATGCTTTTAAAGCGCATATTACATATGTACTTAGATAAATTGGATTATAGAAAATTGTCTTAATTTTAGTTTTTCTATTTAAAGCTAGTTTATCTTTTTTTATCATTTTATAAGTTATAATCATCATTATTATATAAGATAACAAAAGAACAATAAGAATAAATGTTAGAGTCTTAGTTATCGAAATATTTTGATTAAAATTACCAATAAATAAGTATAATATGTTTTTAAATACATATAAAATAATTCCAATTGCAATATAAATAAAAGCTCTTACTCCTAAACAAACACTATACTTAGAACCATAATTATCTTTTTTAGAATCCATATCTTTAACAATTAGAGGAATGTATTTCTTTCTCGCTTCAAAATAACCTTTAATCCATCTAATTCTTTGGCTAACAGTTTGCTTATATTTAGTTGGTTGTTCATCATAAAAAATAGCTTTATCATTATAATAAGTAGTTAAATTATTTAATATTGCGTAAAGGCTAAGTTCATAATCTTCCGTCAGTCCATAAAAAGGATAACCTTGCCATTTTTTTATCCATGTTCCTTTAATATAAAAACCTGTCCCTGATATTATTGAATTAGCATTATGTTTATTTCTAAAATCATTACCTAAAGTATTTACCATAGAAAAAGTAAGACTTGAACAAGCTGCTATAACATTATCATTACCATTCTTACAGTTACGATAACCAATTCCGATATCATAACCTTGTTCATAAGTTTTTAACATCTCTTTAAAATAATTTTTATCTAATATGTTATCAGCATCAAAAATAAAATACAAATCATATTTTTTACTAATTTGTTTTAAAGCTTCATCTAAAGCATAACCTTTTCTTTGCCTAGTGGTCGTTCTTACAATTACAGTGGCATCATATTTTTTGCAAATATCTACTGTTTTATCTTTTTCTGATTCTACGATAACATAAGCATCTTCCATATTAAACTTAATTGATTGTTCCTTTAAACTTTTTAATAGACCTTCTATTACTTTACTTTCATTACGAGCTGGTATTAGAACACAAATTTTTTTACCATATTGTTTGGATAAACTAATCTTATTTTTATTTTTTCTAATATTAATATTACCCATAATTAGTAGTAAAACACCTATTACAACAAAACACAAACAAATTAAATCAAACATCATTCAATCTCCTTATAAACCATATTAGGAAAGTATTTGGATAAAAAGTCATCATCATAGTATTTATCCAAAAAATGACCGACTGGCGTTAGTGGTGGAATATTATTTTTTCTTAAAGTCTGTCTTATGATTGCAGACCAAGAAATAGCCATATTAATTGCCATAAAAACTACTAAAATTTTAGTTAACAACTTTCCTAGGTTGTATGGTATTTTTTCAATCAATTTAGATATAAATGGATAAATGTACTTGATAAATAATAATGAAAAAAATCCCCATAACAACATATATGATAAAGTAACTCGACCATTTATATTTAAAAGTTTATGTGAATAATCCCAAGAAGTAGTATGAGTAAAAGTTTCTTGTAGAAAACCGATTAAATACTCAATACCACCACCTAATAATGCTCCATATATGACAGTTTCATACCACTTATGTTTTTTTTCGGCAAGTAAAGCTATTATAATAACAGCACCTACTCCATAAATGATATTAAATGGTCCATATATAACTCCTCTACGATATTCCCAAACTAAAGCACCTGTTCTTGAATAGACCAAAACACAGTTTAGAATTTCTTCATAAAATGAACCAATAACTGATCCAATTAAAAAAATAGCAAATAATTTATCAAAACAAATTCCTTTAGCAAAAGTTCTTTTATCTTTTTTAAAATATTCTAATATCTTTTGTAATTTTTTCTTCATACTACCAACCACTTCTTCAAAAGCACTAAGAACATTATACTATATATTTTTTTAAATAACAAATAATTACAAAAATGTAATAAATCAAAAAATAGATTGTGAAATCTATTTTATTAAATTATTTATGTAAGATTTTAAATCATCTTTTAAATCATCTCTTTCCAAAGCAAAGGCGATATTAGCTTTTATATAACCTAATTGATTACCAATATCATAATATGTGCCTTTAAATTTACAAGCATAAAAATCTTGTTTTTGCATTAAATTTAACATACCATCAGTAAATTGATATTCATTACCTTTACCTTGTGATAGATTATCCAACTCCAAAAATATTTCGGGTTTCACAATATATCTTCCTAATCCAGCAAAATTGCTTGGTGCTGCTTCAACATTTGGTTTTTCGACGATTGACTTTATTTTGTCATCTTTTTCAAATTCAATAATGCCATATTTATAAACTAAACTAGGATCAACTTCTTGAACTCCAATAACATTACAATCGTATTTTTCATAAACGTCTATTAATTGTTTTAAAACAGGCTTATTAGTACTAGATTTCATTAAATCATCGCCATATAAAACAGCAAATGGTTCATCCCCAATAAACGATTTAGCTAGTTTAATAGCATGACCACTACCTAATGGCTCACCTTGTCTAATATAATATATCTTACACATTTTAGAAATATTCTGAACCATCTCTAACTCTTTTAATTTATTATTTTTTGCTAATCTTGATTCTAGTTCAAAACTTTGATCAAAATGATCTTCAATATTTCTTTTATAAGGACTGGTGATAAATAATATTTCTTCAATTCCACTTTCCACACATTCTTCTACAATATATTGCAAAGTTGGTTTATCGATAATTGGTAGTATCTCTTTTGGAACAGATTTAGTTACAGGTAAAAATCTAGTTCCCATTCCCGCTACTGGAATAACTGCTTTTCTAACTTTTTTCAAAATAATCATCTCCATTATAGATTATATCAATAATTTTAAAAAAAATAAATAAAAAGGCTTGAACATTTAAATTTTATGTAGTATAATTACTTTGTTCATTTGATGCGTCTCAGTAGCTCAGTTGGATAGAGCAATGCCCTTCTAAGGCAGCGGTCAGGGGTTCGAATCCCTTCTGGGACACCATTTATAACATTTAAATCCTTTAATAATAAGGATTTTTTTAATACTATAATTTTAAATGATATAACCTCGATTTATTTAATAAGTCGAGGTTATATCACATTTTTAATTAACAGTTTTATTTTTAATTTGTTCAGTTAATAACTTAATAAACTCATCTTGACTAACAGTAATAGTTTTATCACTACCATATTTACGATAGCTGATTAAATTATCAGTTACTTCTTTTTGACCTAAAATCAAAGTAAATGGATATTTATTAATTACACTTTCACGCATTCTATATCCTACTTTTTCTTCGCGTTCATCTAATTGAACTCTAATTTCATTATTTAATAATTTATTGTAAATATCTTTAGCATACTCTAAATGGTGTTCATTATTAACAGGAATAATATTGACTTGAACAGGCGATAACCAAGTTGGTAATACTCCTTTGGTTTCTTCTAGTATAAAAGCTGTAAAACGATCAAATGTTCCAAAAATTGCTCGATGAATAACAACTGGTGTTTGTTTTTCTCCTTTATTATCAACATAAGTTAGTTCAAATCTTCTAGGTAATAGAAAATCTAGTTGACAAGTTGATAATGTTACCTCTGGTCCGACAGCTGGTTTTACTTCAACATCTAATTTAGGTCCATAGAAAGCTGCTTCGCCAATTGCTTCAAAATAAGGTATTTCTAATTCATTTAATACTTCTCTTAATTTATTTTCGGCATTATCCCACATTTGATCATCATCAAAATATTTTTCTTTATCATTTTTATCTCTTAATGATAATCTAAATTTATAATTTTTAATTCCAAAATCTTTATAAACAGCTAAAATTAGATTTACAACTTGTTTAAACTCATCTTTAATTTGTTCTGGTGTTACAAATAGATGAGCATCGTTTTGACACATACATCTTACTCGTTCTAGCCCTTTTACTGCTCCTGATGCTTCATATCTAAAATCAGTTGCAAATTCACCTATTCTAATCGGTAAATCACGATAAGAATGTAATTTATTTTTATATATCAACATATGATGCGGACAATTCATTGGACGTAAAACAAATTCTTCTTCATCAACTTTCATCATTGGAAACATATTTTCTTTATAATGATCCCAATGACCACTAGTCTTATATAAATTAACTGTTCCAACACAAGGTGTATAAACATGGTTATAACCTAACTTTCTTTCTTTATCATAAATATAATTTTCTAACTGTTTTCTAATAATTGCTCCATTAGGTAACCATAAAGGCATACCAGCACCAACCAATTCATGATTCATATATATTTCTTGTTCTTTTCCTATTTTACGATGATCTCTTAATTTAGCTTCTTCTAAATAAGCTAAATGTTCTTTTAATTCTTCTTCGGTTTCATAGCAAACACCATAAACTCTTTGTAAAGCTTTATTTTTAGAATCACCTTTAAAATAAGCTCCACTTACTTTAAGTAATTTAAAATGTTTTAATACTTTAACACTTTCAACATGTGGTCCTCGGCAAAGGTCTGTAAAATCACCTTGGGTATAACAAGAAATAACAGTATCATCACTCATATTATTAATTAAATCGATTTTGTATGGATCATTTTTAAATTTTTCTAAAGCCTGTTCTCTTGTTAACTCTTCACGGTAAATTCTTTTACCATCTTTAGAAATTTTTTTCATTTCTTTTTCAATTTTTTCTAAATCTTCCTCTTTTATTACTTCATCACCCAAATCGATGTCATAATAAAATCCATCTTCAATAACTGGTCCTACCCAAAATAAAGCTTTTGGATATAAATGTTTAACTGCTTGCGCTAAAAGATGAGCACAAGAATGATTTAATATATTTAATTTTTCATCTGCTTTGATATTTTTTAACATAATTATTTCCTCCTAATTCACTAAGTTTTGAACTATTAACATCCCTTAATATTTGCATTGTTAGTTCAATTTGTTCTTTATCATAATTAAGTAATTGAATTTTACTCCAAATCTTAACTAACTGTGATAGTTCATTTATTCTAGTTTTTCTTAAAATATCTAATTGTTCCTCAATAGTTTCCAATTTCCCCATTTTTTTTAAATCAATTGGATTAATATAAGGTGCGATATTACCATATCTATCTACAACCAACAGTATCTTATTAGTCAAAATAAGTTCTATATTAGCTGATGCAAACTCGTAAGAAACCGTTACTACAAAAGGATTATTAAAACCTTTTAAATCACGATGAGTCAATTTTTTACAATCAACAGGAACACCATCATTTAAGTAATGAATTACAAATTGATCCATTCTAATTGTATCTTTTTTCTTATCAAATTTTTCTAAATTTTTTTTACTTTTCATTTAAATCCCCCTAAAAAATACAAAAACACTCCTTTACAAGGAGTGTTTAAAACACGGTACCATCCTAATTTGGTTCTTAATTAATATAACGGCTTTGACCGGAAATCTCTTTCGAGTTCAACTCATAGGTAGTAACTTTATAATAATTAATGCTGAAACCTTACACCAACCGTCAGCTCGCTTAAAAAATCTATTAAAAGTCGTGTCCTAATCAATGTATTTAACTATATTTTAACATAAACAACCATTTTGTCAATAAGTTTTAATTGGTAATTTATAACTATTACTAATTTCATTTTCTTTATCTTTAGGAACCGTTATCGTATTTTTATCACCATCTGAAATATAACGATTATTCTCTAAAATTTTAAAATTCATTTCAATATCAAATTCTACACCATTATTATCATAAGCACGAATTCTTTTTAAAAATGTTTTATCAAAATCATTAGAAAATGGTGAACTTTCAGCTTCCCATCCAACTCTTAAAGTAGCTATGGTTTGATACTCTTTACCATTGTAACTTCCTTTTAAAATAGAATTAAAATTATCATGATCTTTATCATATGGCGAACCAAAAGGTAAAGCTACAATATTAACGTATTTAGAAGGAATATACTTGTCTAACAAATTGTAAACACTACCAATTTCTTGGACAGCTTGTTCTTTTGATATGGAAGTAAAATCTGCATGTGAATAACTATGATTACCAATATCATAACCATTATCAACTAACCAATTTAATATTTTTTCATTATACTCACTTTGTTGGAATAGACCACCATTAACAAAGAATGTAGCTGTAACATTAAAATCAGGATATTTTTTCTTAAATGATTCTAACACTCCTATCGCACAATTAGGATCGATAATAATATTACCATCTTCATCTAAACCTGTAACTTTTATATTATTCTCTAAACCATCATCAAAAGTAATAATAATAGGGCTTAATCCAGCTTCAACATCAATAATGCCATTAACATAATCTTCTAATCTAATCATACGATAACCACTTTTATAGTAAAATTCTAAATCCTTTTCAAAAGCTTCTTTAGTTCTTTGATAACCATCTACATCCACATTACCACCAGTATATTTATTATCAGTTATGTTATGAATTCCGTGATACATCATAATTGGAACATCACCACTTTCATCAACTTTCAACTCTTCGTAATTAATACCAAGTGAAACATAGATAACTAGATTATCACCTTCATTTATTTCCTTATCAACTTCAATATTTTGTTCAATAATTGTATCTTTTAAAGCAGGACTATATTTTTCTTTAATCTCTAAATTCAAATTATGCGAAGAGGCAAATTCTTTAGCTTCATCGACAGTTTTATTGGTTAAATCGATCATTAAATTATCTTTTTTATTTGGCGTTAGTAAATAAACAATTAAAACAATTAAAACAACTAATATTATCAGAGCTATTAAAACTCTATTTACATTTAATTTTCTTTTCATCATCTCACCCAATTACTATTATACACCCAATCAATTTTTTTATAAAGACATAAAATAAATTAGGTGAGATTATGTTTAGAAAATGGAATCATGGAACATGGTGTCTATGTTTATTAACTCTTATTATAATATTTTGTTGGCAAGTATTTATTACTTTTTTTATCATCTCAAGATTTAATCTTTTATTGTTGTTTTTATTATGGCTATTAATTTTATATGTTTTGTTCCGCATAATATGGTGAAATTAAGTTTTCCGTCTTAAATAAAACATCCATTTCCCTACTAATATCTTTAGTGATTTCATAAATACTTTTATTAAAATCTAATCTCTCCGGTAAGGTTATTAAAATAAATAATAATTTTCGCTCATCTTTTTGCAACGGATAACTTTGCTCATACTTTTTTAGAATTTCTGTAAAATCATAATCTAACGCGTGTCTTTTATATAATACATATAAATCAAAGATAGGAATTCCTATTTTTGACTTATCCCAACTAATTAAATAATTATTCTCATCTTTAAAAAAATGAGTTAAATCTAAATTGTTATGTAAAACTACAACACGTTGTTTCGTTTTTTCTTTAACTAATTCATACCACTTCTCAACCTCATAAGAGCAAAAGTTTAAAGCATTAAAAATACGCGATATATTTCTTGCCAACAAATATTCCCAAGGACTCATATAAACGTGAGTTTCAATTTGAGTTATAATGTCATTATAATAGCTATTTAAATATTCGATGTTATTTTTGATATCTTCGTAAATTTGTTTATAGTCATCAAAATCAACTTCCTTATAATGTGTTGTTTTGTTATGAAGCAAGCTTACTAATGATATTAAATCTAACATTTTTTGTTCGTTTGGATAATCAATATTATTTATAAATTCGATAATTTCATAATCGTCATTTTCATCATTAATTGTTTTGGGATAATAATTAAAATTTCGTGATTTTAAATAGTCGAAAATTTTTTTACTTTTAAGATTTTGCTTAATTACAAAACGCCCCATCTCACTATCAACGATGGTTGCTTTACCATTTTTAGTGTAACGATGGGGTTTTATATTATATTTTTTTAATATATCATTAATTTGTTTCATAAATGGCTGGAATTATCAATTTATCGCCTATTTTAATATCACTAACATCATTATATTGTTCCAAAACTTCTCTAGTTATATTATACTTTAAAAGTATACTTTCTATTGTGTCATTTTCTTTAATAATACATACTTTGTAAGTTGAATAAGTTTCTGTTGATTCATCAAAACTAGTAAACAACGATTTGACATCTTCTGTATCTAATCTTGACATTTCATCTTCTTTGGCAGTATTTTTTGGTTCAGTGTTATCTTCGATTGGGACGATTAATTTTTGAGGTTCTTCTTCCTGATATTTGAATGGTGGGAGAATATCTTCTTCCTCTAAATTATCAAGTCCAATTTCAATGTTGACACTAAGTAAGTTATTATTAACTATTTCATAGTAAAAATCATTAATATCTATTGTCATGTTATCTAATATATAACGTTCGCTCATTTCAATATTAACAGGAATATTATATTTAAACTCTTCCGTATTAACACTAGTGTCATTAATTTTATAACTACCACTAATTATTAAATTACCTTTAATAGTTCGATCTGACAAATTTAATTCGTGATCTAAAGCTATGCTTATAATTTCTGATATATTAGTTTTAAAAGCCAAATCCTTTTTTAATGGAACTGTTTTTTTCATATTATCTCCTCCATTAAATTATATGAAAAAAAGGAATTTTTATTCTTCCTTTAATTGCTTCCTAAATTTACTGTTTTGACTTAAAACAAACCTTTTATCATCGATATTAGAAACCAAAATTCTAAATCTATTATGGCGATTAGAATCGATAACTTGTTTTAATCTTTTTTTAAATGTTTGATCTTTTAAAAGTTCTGGTTTTTCTTGTAAAATCCCATTTAGACTATAAAAATAATAATTATCGCCGACAAAACTATCTAATTGTATTTCAAAATCTTTTGAAGATATTAAATCAGTATGATTAATTAGAAAAATAAAATCATAACCTAACGAATCTTGAACAATTTCTTTATATTTTTCATATTCCTCATAAGTTATTTCTTTGCCAGACAGATTTAACCTTACACCGATTTGTTGTTCATAAAAATTTTGAGCATTACGATCTTCTAAAGTATTTAATTTGCGAATCAATTCGTTTAGTTTTTCAACATAGTATTTCCTAGATTCAAAATCAGCAAAATTAGCTTTTTGAGCAACATGAATAATTAGATCATATATTTCATTCCTTTTAGATAATTCTAACATTTCGTGCTCGCAAAAATCATTAACAAACTCAATAAAAATATCAACAAAATCACTATTTAAAATATAATCGTCGAACTCGCCTTTTCTCACCTTACTATGAAATTCTTCGTTATACATATATGATTCGATAAATTTCACACATAAATAACCATTTAATTCTTCTTTATCCATTATAAACCACCTCATAAATTTCTTTAAAATCTTTTACTTTGATAAACTCAATATTGTCTTTTACCTCTTTAGGTAATTCAATTAAATCTTTTTCATTTTCTTTAGGAATGATTATCTTCTTTATACCACTTCTTAAAGCGCCTAACGATTTTTCTTTTAGACCACCAATCGCTAAAACATGGCCTCTTAAAGTAATTTCGCCAGTCAAAGCAATATCACTATTTATCTTTTTATCACTTAAAGCACTTAATATAGCTAATGTTAAAGCGATTCCAGCACTCGGCCCATCTTTTTTTATTGCTCCTTCTGGGACATGAATATGAATATCATTATTAGTTATCTTATCATAATCGAGTTTATATAATTTGTAATTTGATTTTAAATAACTAAGAGCTATCGATGCACTTTCTTTCATCACTTCACCCAAACTACCAGTTAAAATTAAGTTGCCTTGTCCTTTATAATAATTTACCTCGATTGGTAATGTATCTCCTCCATAAACTGTATAAGCTAGTCCATTAACAACTCCAACTTGTGATTTTGTTTTAGTATTATATCTATATTTTTCGAATCCTAAGTATTTTTCTAAAACCTTTTCATCAATATTAATTTTATTTATTTTAATATTATTCATGACAATTTGGGTCACAACTTTTCTAACAATTTTATCAAGTTGTCGTTCTAATTCACGAACACCGGCTTCTTTAGTGTAATTTCTAATTATTTTTAAAATTACATTATCTGAAATATTGATAAAATCTTTATTTAAACCATTATTTTTTACCACTTTAGGAAATAGGTGTTTTTTGACAATATCTAATTTTTCAAATTCAGTATAACCAGATATTTCAATTATTTCTAATCGATCTTTTAAAGCTTCAGGAATATTTTCAATATAATTAGCCGTCAAAACAAATAAAACCTGAGATAAGTCGTAATCTTCTTCGATATAGTTATCACTAAAATATTT
Source organism: uncultured Bacilli bacterium (assembly GCA_944371305.1). GTDB lineage: Bacteria > Bacillota_I > Bacilli_A > RF39 > UBA660 > Faecisoma. The sequence goes on from CALVXM010000009.1 coordinate 12,849, forward strand.
ATTTTGTTCACGATCTAAAACACTTAATAAACTACTGGTAGGATCACCTTTATAATCACTACTCATTTTATCAATTTCATCGATTAAAAATAAAGGATTATTACTTTTAGCTTTTTTCATCGAACTAATGATTCTTCCTGGATTAGCACCAATGTAAGTTCTACGATGACCAATTATTTCTGATTCATCTCTTATTCCTCCAACCGACATTTTAACAAAATTTTTACCAATTGCTTTAGCAATACTAAACGCTAAACTGGTTTTCCCAACACCGGGAGGACCAACAAGACAAATGATAGGACTATTAACTTCCTTGCTCATTTGTCTAACAGCCAAATATTCTATTATTCTTTGTTTCACATCTTCTAAACCAAAATGAGAATTATCAAGTTCTTTTTTTACAGCTTTCAAATCAATGTTATCATCAGTATAAATGTTCCAAGGTAAATTTAATAACCAATCAATATAATCTCTTATAATGCTAGTCTCTGGTGAGGAACTAATGGAATTTTCATAACGATTTAATTCAAAATTTAGTCGTTCTTTTATTTTAAGTGGACAAGATAATTTTCTAATTTTTTTACGTAATTTATCAACTTCCGTATCTTTAAGAGAGGCCTCTCCTAATTCTTCTTTCATTAATTGAATTTTTTCTTTTAAAAAGTATTCTTTTTGCGTATCATCAAGCTTTTTTTTAATCTTCATATCAATATTTCGTTCAATTTGAAATAATTCTTTTTCTTGATAAATATCTTTTAATAACATTTCACTTCTAATAGATGGATCTATTTCTTTTAAATATTCTAACAATCTAGAATGAGAACTAATCAAAGTTGGAACAACTATATCCGTAAATTTATTCAAATCTTTCTCATTTTCAATTAAAGAAATCATACTGTTACTAATATAAGGAATATTTCTGATATACGCTTTTATTTCTTTAACTAATTTATTAATTATTATATCTTCTTTATCGACTTTGGGAATAGATATATCACTAACAATTGATTCAAGAGGTTCTAACGATTTATTTAAATTTAAGAATTCTAAAGTTTTTACTCTTCTTAATCCTTGAATATCTACTCTTGTGTTACCATTTGGTAATTCAATACTATTTTTTATTTTTGATAAAACACCAATTTTAGGTGTATTATCCTTACTATACTCACTAATTACCAAAATGTAATTATCATGAAATAATAATGACATATCAATAACATTATTATCGATATTTTTTGAATCAAACTCTAATTTTAAAGTGTTTTGTGGCAATAAGACAATACCTCTTAAAAGAATAACAGGTAAGTTATATTTTTTCATACGGCTCACTTCCTTTAAAACTTGCTACTTATTATAACATATTTTCAAATTTTGTCTAGAAAAAAAATGAAAATTAAAATTTTTTCATTTTTTACTCATCTAGCATTTTTTCAATCGTCACAATCTCTAAGTCTTTAGAATTAATATAATTAATAATGAGAGGTAATTCAGATTGCAAACCATCATTTATTTTTAAAGAAATAATACTACCATTACTTAGATTTTTTTTAATCGTTATCAATGGATTTTGTTTAACTACAATATTAGGAATAATGGTATAACTCTTATTATTTTTACAAATATTTAAAATATCTTGATTTTTGTTTTCAGTATAGCAGTAAGTTGATTTTTGGTTACCTATTTTAGTAACAATAGTATTCATCCAACTGATGCCACTAACATCATATCTATAGTTATAACCTAAGTTCCCAACAATATGACCATCTTTTATCAATTCTAACGATTTTTCATTATTATTTTCAAACCAATTGCCATCTATATAAAATGTAGCTTTAATATTATTTTTTTTTAGAATATCGATAACTTTATCGATATTATCATTTTCTTCAACTAAAAATAACAAGCTAATTTCTTTCTTTGTTTTATTACCACTAATTATATATTTATCATAAATATTCTCAACACTAATTTTTGGTTTTGTATTTTTATAAACTAATAAATTATCATTAAAACTGTTAATTTTTTTCATTTTTTTATAACTAGCTTTGACATCGATTGTTTTTCCAGAAACACCCGGAATTATAGTATCATTATTAATGATAGCATCGATAGCAACGGTTTTATATTGATCTTTAACCTGTTCAATTTCTTTTTGAATATCATCATTTTCTTTTATGACTGTACTGATTTTTTCTGTATAAAAGAAGCTAAAACAAATCAAGCATAACAACCCTATTGTTTCAAATATTTTTTTCAAAATATCACCCAATAAATTATATGTTTTTTACTCTATATTTTCACATTTTTAGTTTTATTTCATACTATAAATTGAAAGGAGTAATACTATGTATCCAAATTATCAAAATATGCCTATGGATTACAAACATGCCCAAAATGGAAACTATCCAAATGATGAAAGATTTATTGGTGGCTTTGCTTTTCCTTTTTTATTAGGAGGAGTTACAGGAGCTGCTTTAGCACCTAATTTCTGGCGTCCTCCATACAATCGACCAATTTATCCATATCCACCTTATCCTTACTACCCACCTTACGGCCCATATTATCGATAAGACTAGAGAAATCTAGTTTTTTTATCAAAAAAAGTGAGATAACCTCACTATTTTGCCTCTTCTTGAGCTCTTGTTTCTCTTATTACAATAACCTTAATTGTTCCTGGATATTGAAGAGTTTCTTCAATTTTATTTTTAATATCCCTAGCTACTTTATAACTAGTAGCATCGTCGATTTTATCTGGTTTTACAATAACTCTAAGTTCACGTCCTGCTTGCATTGCGTAAGATTTTTCTACACCTGGAATTTCATTACCAATTTTTTCTAATTCTTGTAATCTTTGAACATAATTTTCTAAAGAATCATTTCTAGCTCCAGGACGCGATGCGGATAAAGCATCTGCTATAGCTACTAAAACTGAAATTACATTATTAGCCTCTTTATCACCGTGATGAGATTCGATAGCATTGATAACGACATCGTTTTCTTTATATTTTTTAGCTAATGAAGCACCCAAATCAACGTGTGAACCCTCAACTTCGTGATCAATAGCTTTTCCAATATCGTGAAATAATCCAGCTCTTTTAGCAAGTCCTACATTCTCACCAATTTCACCTGCCATAATACCAGCTAAATGAGCAACCTCAATCGAATGTCTTAAAGCATTTTGACCAAAACTAGTACGGAAATACAGTTTTCCTAACAATTCTTGCAATTCAGGATCTACTTTAGTAATACCTAATTCAAATAAAGCTTCCTCACCATATTCTAATAATTTAGCTTTCATTTCTTTAACAGTTTTATCGTAAATTTCTTCAATTCTTCCTGGGTGAATTCTACCATCTTTAATTAATGCTTCTATAGTTACTCTTGCAATTTCTCTTCTAAATGGATCAAAACTTGATAAAACTATAGCTTCTGGTGTATCATCGATAATTAAATCAACACCAGTAACCGCCTCTATTGAGCGAATATTTCTCCCCTCACGACCAATTAAACGACCTTTCATATCATCACTAGGCAAATTTACGACTGTTACGGTTTGATCACCAGCAACATCGCCAGCGTATTTCTGCATTGATGCGACAAGCAAACTTTTAGCTTTCTTATCAACTTCTAGTTTAGCCTCTACTTCCCTATCTTTGATATATGCAGCTATTTCTAAATCCATCATTTCTTCAACTTTTTTTAAAACTAATTCTCTTGCTTCATTTTTAGAATAACCTGCTATTTTTTCTAGTAATTCAACTTGCTGTTTTTTTATTTCCTCCACTTTATCTTGTTCTTTTTGAATTTCCTTTTGCTTATTTACTAAATTATTTTCTTTTTCTTCTAATAATTGCTCACGATTTTGTAAAGTTTGATCTCTTTTATCGATATTACTTTCTCTTAAAAGTAACCTATCTTCTGATTCTTTCATTTCAGCCTTTTTATCTTTTATCTCTTTTTCTACTTCTATTTTTAATTTGTGAGCTTCTTCTTTAGCATCCAATAAATAATTTCTTTTTATTTTATCTGCTTCTTTATTAGCCTTATCAATAATTGACTCAGCTTTCTTACTAGACATATTAGTCTTGATATAATTTAGTATAATCATAATAATGATTCCGACAAAAAGTCCCAATACTAGGAACAAAATGGAGAACATAATATTATTCATATATTACCTCCACTTTCTATATTATAGAGTTTATAACTCTATTATTATTTTAATATTTATACTATGATAAGTCAAGGATAAAGTTTAGATTTAACAAAACTAAATTTTACTGTAGATTTTTTTTTTATTATATTATATAATATTTATAGAATAAGTAAGGGTGATAAAAGTGTTAGGAAAAATCGTTTATATAAGCAATAACATAGCTCATGTTCAAATTCCACCAAATACTAAAGTATCAACTAATTTAATGAACATGCATGTTATTTTTGAAGATGAGAAAAAAAAAGTTTTGGGAGAAATTGATGATATAAATAGAGATTTAATTAAAATTAGATTTTTAGGAGAAATTGTCGATAATCAATTTATAGGAGGAGTAATTAGAAAACCTACTATTGAAGCAAATGTGCGTATGATTAATGCTGAAGAATTGAAAATAATTGTCGGTAGTAATGAAAAAGGCAGTTTTATGTTAGGAACTAGTGCCTTGTATGATAATTACCCGATTATGGTTAATATCAATGATTTATTTTCTAATCATATGGCAATATTTGGCAATTCTGGTTCCGGTAAATCTTGTGGCGTAGCACGATTATTACAAAATATATTTACCAATCCTAATTTTAAACCTTATAAGGCTAATATTTTTATATTTGATGCTTATGGTGAATATCACAATGCCTTTACCAATTTTAGCGAAATAAATCCCAATTATCAATTTAAATATTATACAACTAATAAACAAGATAAAAATGGACAACCTTTACAAATTCCTCTTTGGTTACTTGATAATGATGATTTTGCTATTTTACTTAGTGCGAGTGACCACGCACAATTACCAATTATCGAAAGAATGCTTAAAATGGTTAGAATTTTTGCTTCGGATGGTGAAATGGCTTTAAGGTATAAAAATCATTTGATTGCTAAAGCAATAATGACAATTTTATACACCAACCAAAGCGCTAGTAGTAAAAGAAATGATGTTTTTGCGATATTTAATTCTTGTTCTACCCCTCAATTTAATCCGGAAGCCGTCGTTCAAGGTGTAGGATATAAAAGAAAATTTCGAGAATGTTTTTTAATTAACGATCAAGATAATTTTTCTGAAAGTGTATTGTTATCTGATTATGTATCTAGTTTTATCGACGAAAGTTTAGATCAATACGAAGAAACTGAAATTAATTACTTTACATTAGAAGATTTAGAAAAAGCTTTAAATTTCACATTAATTTCTGAAGGATTATTAAGAAACGAAAAAGCTTATAGTGGTGCGATTGCCTTAAAAGTTAGATTACATTCCATTCTTATCAGCGAATATTCCCAATATTTCAAAGTCCCATCTTTTTTAACCAAAGATCAATACATAGCTACTTTAATCAGTCAAAACAACCGTAAAGCACAAATAATTAACTTTAATCTAGAAGATGTCGAAGATTGGTTTGCTAAATTTGTTACTAAAGCTTATGTGAAATTGTTATTTAATTATGTCAAAAATATGGCCAACAGAGCTACTATTCCTTTTCATATTTTTTTAGAAGAAGCTCATAGATACGTTCAAAATGATAGTGATTCATATTTAATTGGTTACAACATATTCGATCGCGTTGCTAAAGAGGGACGTAAATACGGATTAATATTAGATTTAATTTCACAACGTCCAGTTGAATTATCGGACACTGTTATATCACAGATGGCTAATTTTTTGATATTTAAAATTACCCATCCTTTGGATGTCGAATATATACAAAAAATGTTACCTAATATCAGCATTGATGTCATTGAAAAGCAAAAGAGTTTACAACCTGGTACATGCATGGCATTCGGAAGAGCCTTTAAAATACCGATGATTGTTAAAATGCAAATTCCTGATCCAATGCCAGAAAGCAGTAACTGTAATATTTTAGGAACTTGGTAAAAATGCGAAAATGTCGCATTTTTTTATTAATATAAAAAGATCAAACTAATGAGTTTGATCAAATTATTTTTCTTCTTTTTTCACTTCTTTTTGTTTTAATCCATAATGAGCTCTTATTTTATTTTCAATTTCATCAGCTAATTTAGGATTCTTCTTTAACATTTCTTTAACAGTTTCTTTACCTTGCCCAAGTTTCTCACCATTATATGAATACCAAGCACCACTTTTTTCAATAATATTAGCTTCACTAGCCAAATCGACTAACTCGCCCTCATGTGACACCCCTTCACCATACATAATATCGACTGTACAAGATTTAAATGGTGGCGCCATTTTATTTTTAACAACCTTAATTGTTGTTTTATTACCGACAATATCAGTACCTAATTTTAATTGCTCTGCTCTTCTAATCTCTAATCTAATAGATGAATAAAATTTTAAAGCGCGACCTCCTGGTGTAACTTCAGGGTTACCGAACATAACCCCAACTTTTTCTCTTAATTGATTTATAAAAATAGCTATTGTATTTGTTTTATTAATAACACCAGCTAATTTTCTTAGAGCTTGACTCATAAGTCTTGCTTGTAAACCAACATGAGAATCACCCATTTCACCCTCTATTTCAGCTTGTGGAACTAAAGCAGCAACTGAATCTATTACAATCACACTGATTGCACCACTTCTCACTAAGGCCTCGCAAATTTCTAAAGCTTGTTCGCCATTATCAGGTTGTGATAATAATAACTCATCAATGTTAACACCTAATTTTTTAGCATACTGTGGATCTAAAGAATTTTCAGCATCGATAAAAGCTACTCTTCCTCCCAATTTTTGAGCTTCAGCTATCGCATGTAAAGCAAAAGTAGTTTTACCACTTGATTCAGGACCATAAATTTCAATTATTCTACCCTTAGGATACCCACCGATTCCTAGTATCATATCCAAAGCAATTGAACCACTAGGAATTACATCTATTTGTCTTACTTCGTTAGAACCTAATTTCATAACTGATCCTTTTCCAAATTGTTTTTCAATATCTTGTAAAACTTGATCTAAAGTTTTATCATTACTTTTTGTCATAATTCCTCCTATATTTAACTCCTACAATCTAATTATAAAACAAATAAATAATAAAGTCAATAGAAAAACGAACTAAAGTTTGTGTTTCTTAATAAATAAAAAAATCAACTTAAAATGATTTTTTTATTTATTTGATAATATTGAATTGCTGAATAAACTGCTAAAACTGTAGCAATAATAAGTAACACATCTGAAACTTTAATATTTATTAATTCAAATGGCAAATTATTAAACAATGTTAATGTGATACCAATCATTAGAAATGCTGTTTTAAATTTTCCTGATTTAATAGCAGCAACTACTTCTTTTTTACTTCCAACTATCATTTTGATAATATCGACAACCGTATCACGAGTGACTATTATTACAGGAATAATCGGATGAATTAATCCCTGACTCGCTAAAATAATAAGAACTGAATTAACTAAAAATTTATCAGCTATTGCATCTAACATTTTCCCCAAATCAGTTATTAAATTGTATTTTCTGGCAATATAGCCATCTAGAAAATCCGTCAATGATGCAATTATAAATAAAGCTCCAGCAATAAAATACTTAATGTCGACAACGATAGCTTCATTTATAAACAGTTTCGTAGATGTTAAACCAACAGCATCAAATGGAAAAATTAAAATAACAACTATCAAAATTGTTAAAACAATCCTTATTAATGTTATTTTATTTGGTAAGTTCATAAGTACCTCCATATACTAAATTTTCTTCACTTTCATTACTATCAGTTACAATTGTATAAATTAATAATCCAATTGTAATTAACAAAACAACAATAGCTATATATATAATATTTTGGTATAACTTTTCACTTTTTCTCTCAATAGTATATGGCGATCTAATTTTATTATCTTCTTTTTTGTTTTTAACCTCATTTTTAATATCATCTAGTGACAATTTAGAAGTATAATCAAATAAATATTCATTAAAATCATCGACTATTTCTTCTTTATCAAGACCTAAATATTTAGCGTAATCTCTTATAAAAAATTTTAAACTAAAAACGTCTTGAAAAGACTCAATATTACCTTGTTCGATTGCTTCAATCTGTGAAGGATCAATTTTCAAATCCTCAGCAGCCTCTTCAATCGATATACCAATACTATCTCTAGCCGATTTTAACTTTTCACCAATCTCTTTCATCATTCACCTCTAAAATTAAAAAAAATAATACTTATAAGCCATGTTCTGTCCTCAATTAAGAGTGGCAAACATCTATCTACCATTACTGGTTCCAAAATAAGTTACTAATTCCCTATTTTGAACTCCCCTACCATAATTTGGGTTTCTTGCTTGTGGGGTTTACCGCGTTTCACTTTTCTATTACTAGAAAATTCGTCTCTGTGGCACTTTATATCTAATTTAATCCTTATAGGATTATTTCGATGCCGTTAAGTTTGAAACTTACCATAGGTTATTTTTTTCCTATGCACAATCACTACTACCATTTCAGGATAGTGCAAGCATGGACTTTCCTCTACATAAATGCAGCGTTTGCCAAGTATTATTCTTTACCATATATAATTTTTTCTAAATTTGATAGTCTTTTTAAAACATCGACACTATTAGTACCTGTTTCGTTATCAGCACTCTCTTTTAGTATATCTAGTTTAGTTTTTAAATTTCTAATTTCTTGTTTTAACTTAATATTATCGTTAGTTAATTCTCTTATTTCGTTAGTTAGTTCTTTATTAATAGCGATAAATTCTTCATAATCACGCATGATGACATCTAAAAATTTATCAACTTCCTGAGGACGATAACCTCTTGTATCTAGTTTAAACTCTTTGTCAAAAATATCTTTTACTGTAAGCATTATTCTATCTTGATACATCTATATCACCCAAATAAATTATATAACAAAAAAGGATAACTTGTCAATAAAAATTACTTTCTTAAATTTTTAAAATAAGTAGATAATTTAATGAACTTTATGTCCTCTAACATTGTACTAAAAACTTGTTCAATATGATCATTCATGTTATCACCCACTAGTATTAAAACACATTAAAAACATTATTTCAGCAAGTTCGACAAAACTTGTCAAAATTAGTTTTTATCATCTTCAAAAAAACAGAAATATATAGTATAATAATAATGGTGAAGAAAGTGAATTATCCAAATGGTATTAAAAAAACATTTAAAATAAATACAGCTAATCGTGGTATGTCGCTAGAAAATGATTTAAATGATACTAATAATTATTATCGTAATCATGATATTGCTATCATCTATAAAAAACCAACACCGATTACGATTAATAAAGTTGACTATAAAGCACGTAATGATGCTGTAATTAAGGAAGCACATTTTATAGTTCCTTCCACTACTGATTACAACGGCGTTTATAATGGAAAATATATTGATTTTGAGGCCAAAGAAACACGAAAAAATTACTTTCCTTTATCAAATATTCATAACCATCAAATCGAGCATTTAAGAAAAATAAAAAAATGTGGAGGCATTGGTTTTATTATCGTTAAATTTTCCTTAAGCAATGAAGTATACCTACTTGAAATTGACAAATTGGATAAATTTTTAGATAATAGTAAGAGGAAATCCATTCCTAAAGAATATTTTGTTAATGAAGGATATTTAATTAAACAAGGGTATAACCCATATTTAGATTATTTAAAAATAATTGATATTATAAGGAGCGATGAAAATGAGTAAATTTATCAAAAAAAATAAAAAAATAATGCTATTAGCTTTGATTAGCTTCATTATTTTAATTGTTGGAAGTTTGACAATTAGTTTTATTCCAACTTTATTGATTTTAATTTTTGCAGGATTAATTTATTATTTTGTAACTAAACCTAAGGGTAAGAAAAAAAAGAAAAATCCACAAGAGACTTTAAAAACCGTCTTAATATTTGGTTTTTGCTTTGTTATATTTTCTTTAGTCTTAGTTGGTGCATTTGGTATCTACATAATAACTACGGCGCCAAAATTTTCAGAAGAAAAGTTATACAACAAAGATGCTTCAATATTATATTTAGCTAATGGTGAAGAATTTGCCAAAGTTGGAGATGAGATGCGACAAAAAATTAGTTATGATGAATTATCTCAATCATTAATTGACGCTATTATTGCTACTGAAGATTCAAGATTTTTCCAACATAGTGGTGTGGATCTACCAAGATTTTTAAAGGCTTCAGTTAGTCAACTTTTAGGTAAAGGCGGAGGTGGGGCTTCTACTTTAACAATGCAAGTTTCTAAAAATGCTTTTACATCCACTGAAGACGAAGGTCTAGCTGGTATCATTAGAAAATTTACTGATATTTACGTTTCAGTTTTTGAAATTGAAACTCATTATACTAAAGAACAAATTTTAGAATTTTACGTCAATTCAAACAACTTAGGAGGATCTAATCGTGGTGTTGAACAAGCAAGCCAATCATATTTTGGCAAAAGTGCTAGTGAATTAAACGTTGCCGAAGCAGCAATGATAGCTGGAATGTTCCAGGCACCTAATAGTTATAATCCTTATCTTCATCCTGAAGCATGTGAAGAAAGACGACAAACAGTTTTAAGTTTAATGTTAAGACATGGATATATTAATGAAGAAGAATATGAAATAGCTAAAAGTTTAACTGTTGAAAAATTACTTCATAAAGATGAAGAACAAGTTTCTACTGATGCTTATCAAGATTTTATTGATACTGTAGTAGAAGAAGTAATTGATCGTACCGGTCAAGATCCTTATGTAGTACCAATGAAAATATACACAACCATGGATAAAGAGATGCAAGAGACAATGGCAGGAGTTATGGATGGAACATTATACGAATGGAAAAATGATGTTGTTCAAGGTGCTTCAATCGTTTTAGATGTTAAAAATGGTGAAATTAAAGCTGTTGGCGGTGGAAGAAACCGGGTTGTCAGAGGTGAAAATTTTGCTACCGATCTTAAACGTCATATCGGTTCTAGTGCTAAGCCACTTTATGATTACGGACCTGGTATCGAATATAATAATTGGTCAACATATACACCATTCACTGATGAACCTTACAGTTATTCTGATGGTGTAACGATTAAAAACTGGGATAGTAGTTATTATAACTTTCAAACCTTGCATGATGCTTTAAAACACTCTCGTAATATTCCGGCAGTTAAAGCTTTTCAACAAGTCAAAAATGCTAATATCAAAGAATTCGTTACAAAATTAGGATTATCACCAGAAATTGATCCAAATAGTGGTTTATTACATGAATCACATGCTTTAGGTGGTTATACTGGTGAATCCCCACTTACTGTAGCTGCTGCTTATGCAGCATTCTCAAATGGTGGATATTATATTGAACCACATAGTTTTACTAAAATTGAATATACTGAAAGTGGTACTGAATACGTAGTTAAACCAGAAACAAGACGCGCCATGAGTGAAGCCACAGCCTATATGATGACAAAAGTATTAGAAGATACATCAGGATATGCAGTTGGATTAAGTGTTAATGGGGTTAACTATGCTGCTAAAACTGGTACTACTAATTTAGATTATGATACTATTAGAGATTTTGGATTACCAAGTAACGCTATTCGTGATAAATGGTTAGCTAGTTTTAACGATTCATACGCTATAGCTGTTTGGTATGGATATGAATATTTAGATAAAGAGAATTGTTTGACGACTTCTGATTATTCAATTAAACGAGTTTTCCAAGCTATAGCTAAATCAGTCTATACAAAAAGATCTACTTGGGAACAACCTGATAGTGTTGTTAAAGTAGAAGTTGAAGATGAGTTACCTAATGCTATGTTAGCTAGCGAATTCACTCCTGAAGATCAAAGAGTAACTGCTTATTTTAAAAAAGGGTTTGAACCTACTGAAACATCTACTAGATATAGCCAGTTAAATAATGTTACTAATCTAAATTACGAAAATAATACTTTATCTTGGTCACCAATTGAAACTCCTGATTTTATTAATAAAGATTACCTAAGTGATATGTTTACTAAGTTATATACCAACTCTAAAACTAGACAAAGCGAGTTAAATAAAAGAATTAAATATAATAATAGTAAAATTGGGACTGTCGTTTACGATGTTTATAAAAAAGATAGTTCAGGGAAACTTACTTTACTTACTACTACTAGTAATACAAGTTTTAGTTATCCTGTAACCGAATCAACAACTTTTGTTGTTAAAACATCATATAGCATATTTAAAGACAATGCTAGTAGCGGAGCTGAGTTTACTGTGGAAAAAAGCAGTTCTTCTATTATTAGTTCGGAAATAAATGGTGATTATACAGTCAATTTATCTGTTGGTGACGATTATATTGAACCTGAAAAACCAGTAATTGTTTTGGAAAATGGGATTAATGATGTTACTAGTTTAGCTACTATAACTTATACAGTTACTAAAAATTCTAATAACCAAGTGTATGATAATGTTTCATATATTAATACTAATGTTCCTGAAACATATACAATAACTTACTATATTACCTATGGTAGTTATCAAAATACTTTAACAAAAATAGTTCAAATACAATAAAAGAGAAAAATCACTTTTCTCTTTTTTCATATTTACACATACTTTTTAATTTACATTCACCACAATTAGGATTATTAGCTTTACAATAATATCTGCCAAATAAAACTAATTGATGATGAAGACGACACAAATCGTATTTTTTAAATTTTCTAGTTAATTTTATTTCAGTTTGATAAACATCATCACTAGGCTTAGCAATTCCCAATCTAATGCTTACTCGATGAACGTGAGTATCAACTGCAATACACTGCAAATTATAAATATTACTTAAAACAACATTAGCAGTTTTTCTCCCTACTCCCGGTAAACTTTCTAAAAATTCTCGATTATTAGGGACTTGATCGTTAACTTCTTTTAATCTTTTGGCAATTTCGATAATATTAATAGCCTTCTTATTAAAAGTCCCGATTGGTTTAATAATTTCAATGATATCGTTAACATTGGCATTTCTAAATTTTTCTAGTGAATCATATTTTTTAAATAGTATATTAGTTACCATATTAACACGTTTATCAGTCGTTTGAGCACTTAACATCGTAGCTAGTAATAATTCATAGGGCTTACTATAATTTAATTCACATTTAGGATTTGGTATTAATTCATCTAAATATTTAACTATCTCGTTCATTTAACCAATCATAATCAAATAGTTTTTTATTTGATTTTTTATTTTTATAATTTTTTTTCTCATTAATTACATCTTGCTCATTTTTAATACCTTTTTTATACCAATCATGAATTATTTTATCAATATACCTTAAATTATTAACGCCATTAAATACAGCTTCTTTTAAAGCCAAAATGATTAATTCATCAGAATATTGATCTTGCCAATTTTTAATAGTTTCATATTCCATTGGTGATAACGTTCTACCAAACTCTTTTTCAAATTTATCATAAATATTGTTTTTTACTTCTTGATCTTCACCATTGACGATTAAAAAAGACAATTTTTTATATAATTCATCTAGATTAATTATTTCTTCCCTTACTTTTTTATTAACAATATCGATTTTTAATAATCCTTTTTCAACTAATGAATTAATTAATTCCATAGTCTCATTTAATTGAAAACCCAAATCTTTTGAAATTTGCTTAGGATTAAAACTAATATCAGAATTTAATAAATAAATCAAAATTATAATTTCTGAATCAGATATGTTCAATTTACGATAATTTTTAAAAAGAACATTAGGAATATAAAAAGGTTCACTTTTAATTAATTCAACGATTTTTCCTAACATAAAACCACCTAATCATTTATTATACTTTAAAAACTTTAAAAATGCTAGTTTATTTCAAAATTAGCACATATTTCATCTAATTCTTGGAGCATCTTATCAACTTGTTCAAAATTACTAGGTCGAGCACCACTTGCATAAATATGGCCACCACCGTTGAAATGTGAAGCTATATCATTGATGATAGGCCCCCTTGATCTAATAGAACATTTGATATATCCATTACCTTTATCTTCACTACAAAAAGCAACCACTTTAATTTTATCGATATTATTAAAATTTTCTATAAGATTGCCAGCTGTCGAAGAATCAACATCATATTCTTTTAATATTTCATCAGTAATCTTTATATAGGCTAGACCGTTATTTGTAATTTTCATATTTAAAGATATATAACCAGAAAAGATAATCTCTTTTAAAGGTCTAACATATAAATTACTATAAAGAGTTGTAAAATTAAGATTAGTTTGTTTAATCAACCAAGAGACTAAATCAAAAGTTTTAGTAGTAGTATAATCATACAAAAAACGGTTGGTATCAGATACTAAACCCAAATATAATTTACTAGCACATTCTTTGTTTAATTTTAATTTAGTATTCTTAGCAAGTTCGATAATTAATTGACTAGCACTACTTGCTTTATCATCAACTAATTCTATATCAGCAAATTTTTCGATAAAAGGATGATGATCAATTTTAATTACATAACCAAAATCATTAGGATTAGCACCATCGATTCTCTTAATATCTGGTGTATCTGTAACGATTAATAAAGCCTTCTTTAAATCAGTATCAGGTATTTTATCGACTAAACCTAAATATCTAAAGCGTGCTGCTGGAGCACCAATAGCATAAACTTTTTTATCAGGAAATGTGTTTAAAATTAATTCTTTTAAACCAATAGAGCTTCCTAAGGCATCGGGATCAGCACCAATATGTCTAGTTATTATAATTGTATCGTATTTTTTTATTTGTTTATAAATTTTTTTAAAAACCATAAATTCACACTTTCTATACTTTTAAGTATACTATAATTATTTTTTTTAGTCTAGGTTTTATGTACTTTTTTCCAAAGAAAAAAAGGATTTTATCCTTCAATTAACTTATAAGTATCTCTTGCAATCATTACTTCTTCATCAGTAGGAATAATGTAACAAGGTACTTTAGATGTTTCTTTAGTAATCAAACGCTCTACTCCTCTAACATCATTCTTTTCTTCGTCGATTTCAATTCCTAAAACACCTAATCTATCTAAAATTTCCTTACGAACATTGATACCATTTTCACCAATGCCAGCTGTAAAACAAATAGCATCAACACCATTTAACAAAACATAATATTTAGCAATATATTCAACAATCCTTCTTACAAACATATTTTGCGCTAAAATACATCTTTCATTTCCTTCTTTAATTCCTGCTTCGATATCTCTAGAATCACTACTAACTCCACTTATCCCTAATAAACCACTTTGTTTATTAATAACATCATCAATTTGCTGATAAGTTAGTCCAGCTTGTTTCATCATATAAGGAATAATACTAACATCAGTATCACCACATCTCGTTCCCAT
The DNA here is from genome assembly GCA_944371305.1 of uncultured Bacilli bacterium. Classification (GTDB taxonomy): domain Bacteria; phylum Bacillota_I; class Bacilli_A; order RF39; family UBA660; genus Faecisoma. The sequence goes on from CALVXM010000009.1 coordinate 28,341, forward strand.
AACAAGTCCAGCATTAGGAGTAAATCCCATAGAAGTATCGATGCATTTACCATCTTTAACAGCGGTTATACTAGCTCCGTTACCAATATGACATACAATCAATTTACAATTTTCTTTTCCTAATATTTCTTGTGCTCGATTAGCTACATATTTATGGCTAGTTCCATGAGCACCATATTTACGTACTTTATAATCTTCATACCACTCATATGGTAAAGCATACATATATGCTTCTTTTTCCATCGTTTGGTGAAAAGAAGTATCAAATACAGCAACCGCAATCGCATTTGGAATTAACTCTTTAAAGGCATTTATTCCAACTACTGCAGCTGGATTATGAAGGGGTGCTAAAGGGTTTAATTCTGTTATTATTTCTATAACTTCATCATCAATTATAACTGATTTGTCAAATTTATCAGCCCCTTGAACAACACGATGACCTATCCCTTTAATCTCATCTAATGACTCGATGATTTTGTTTTCTAATAATTCTTGAACTAAATATTCAACTGCTTCTTTGTGATTATTCAAGTCCTTTTCTTTTCTTATTTTTTCGCCATTTATTTTAATAGTATAAAAACTATTACCTATTCCAATTCTTTCAAAAACTCCAGAAATTAAAACTTTTTCTTCGGGCATTTCATACATTTGAAATTTTAATGATGAACTTCCTGCATTAACTGATAATATTTTCATTTTTTCCTCCTTATATTTCGTATTCAAAAATTTCACAGTTTTTAATTGTTATTTCACCAAATATACCATCTTCAGGTATACCATTAAAATAATAATACAAAACTCGCATAATACCACTATGGGTTACTATTATTATATTCTTGTCATAATATTGTTGTTTCAAATCTTCAATTAATTTAGCAACTCTATTATATAAATCTCTTACACTTTCAGCTTTTTCATATTGAATATTTTTATTATAATTCCAATAGTCATTAAAATTGATTGAATCACGATGTTTACCTGTAAACTCACCATGATCACGTCCTAAAAGGCTATCAGAATAAATAATTGGTATACGGTTATTGCTAATAGCTAAAGCTGTTTGTCTACATCGATCTAAAGGTGAACTAACAATTAAGTCAATATTTTTATCTTTAAAATATTCACCAACTTTTTTAGCTTGATCAATTCCTGCTTTAGTTAAAGGACTATTAATCCTCCCAACTAAGCAATTATTGGCATTTTCTAAAGTTTCACCATGTCTAACTACATATAATTTCATTATTCGCCCCAATCTACAATATTGCAAAATGGGTTATCTGTATCATAACCATCTTGATTACCTATAAAAATATCCATCAAGAAAGCTAATATAAATGGTATTACAAACAATAATACTGCTGCTATTAACCTTGTTGCGAAACGTTTAAAAGCATTTTTCATCTCTTTATCAGCATCGCCACTTGCAACTGTTTTTATAAAATCTAATGTTCCTAATCCTAAAGCTAACAAAGGACCAGCTATTTTAATAATATCTAAAAACCAAACTAACTTATCTTTTAACTGGATTGAAAATATTTTACAATCCTGACTAAGATCTTGTATAATTCCCTTACTAACCAAATTGCCATAAAATTGATGAAAATCAATACACTCATCCATTCTTTTTTTTATATTTTGATCATTTTTATGTAATGGATATTTTTCATATAAACTATTACAATATCCTACTATATCTTTTAATCCTTGTGTAGTTAAATATAAAGAATTATCACTACAACCACTACCACTACATAATTTATCATTAGCTGGAACATTTTTTAAAGTTACTGAATTACCATCGATAGTTAAAGTTAAATCTAATACATTAAAAGAATCACCCAATACTTCTTTTGATAAAGTTTCTAAAGGAGGTCTTAATGAACCTAATAAATTTTTAAATTGGGTTCCATCTAAAATTTGTTGAAATTCAACAATTTCTTCATATCCACCAGTTGTCATTTCACTATCAAGTCCATTATTTGATTTTTCTGTTGAAATTCTGAAAACTCCTTCAGTAACATTATTACTATCTACCCAAAGATTAATACATTCTGCCGAATTTGCTGTTATGTTATTAAATATTTTTTTTAAATCTTTATCTTCAAAAATAAATGATTTAGTTGTTAAAGCTATTTCAGTTGATATAATTAATTCAGTTCCTTGTATATAATTTCTACAAAATGAAGCACCTTCAAAATAATTTATACAAACTTCATTTCTACTTGTATATTTTTTAAACATTATTGACATGTTTTCTGGTAATCCATATTTTTCATCAGAAATTCCCACACCACATTGATTAATTAATTTTTCTTGTTCCAAATTTGAAGGCTTTTGCTCTTTTAATAAATTCAATTGAACAAATGATGTCCCCATAACTCCTACTCTATCATTTTGATAGATAGTTAAAGAAAAGTTATTAGCATCATAAATACCATATAAATTAGGACATGAAAATTCATTACCTTTTATTATTTTATTATAAAGTTCATCAACTGAAAAATCAATTTTATAATTAACAAGGTTCCCATAAGGACCAAAAATCTGATACATTTTATCAGTTTTCTTAATGGCATCTTTATCATAATTACTGTCCCATTCAACAGTTACTTTATTTTTTTTAGAACTATCAACCTTAAATTTTACTGATGCTATATCGTCATCTTCAAATATAAACATGCCATTCCCTTCTGAATATCTTGTTAAAGAATATTGACAATATCCTTCTTCTGCTTTTATTTCAATATTAAATAAAAAATATAAAGTTATAAAGAATACTAAATAAAATATTTTTTTCATATAAACCGCCTAACTTTTATTTTTCATATGTGGGAATAAAATTACTTCACGAATATTTTCTTGATTTGTTATCATCATCACTAGACGATCAATACCCATTCCCATACCGCCAGCTGGAGGCATACCATATTCTAAAGCTTCTATATAATCAATATCCATATCATTAGCTTCTTCATTCCCCAATGCTTTTTCTTTTAATTGATTTTCAAATCTTTCATATTGATCGATTGGATCATTTAATTCAGTAAAAGCATTAGCATATTCACCACCACAAATGAATAATTCAAATCTTTGTGTAAATCTTGGATCTTTTGGATCCTTTTTAGCTAAAGGACTTATTTCGATTGGATGACCATAGACAAAGGTTGGTTCAATAATAGTATCTTCAACATATTTTTCAAAAAAAGCATTAACAATATGTCCATAACTAAAATGGTCCTCTATTTCAATATCATGTTCTTTAGCTAAGTGTTTTGCTTTATCTAAACTCATATTTTCAAAAAAATCTATCCCGGTTTGTTCTTTAATTAAATTGACCATATGAGCTCTTCTAAACTTAGGTTTTAAAGATATATCATGGCCTTTCCAAGTAATATCGTAAGTACCTAAAACATCCATAGCAACATTACTTATAATTCCTTCTGTTAAATCCATCATTCCTTCTAAATCACTATAAGCTTTATATACTTCAATTGTCGTAAACTCTGGATTATGATTACGGTCCATTCCTTCATTTCTAAATAATCGACCAATTTCATAAACGGCATCCATACCGCCAACTAATAGACGTTTTAAAGGTAATTCTGTAGCTATACGAAGATAAAATTCCATATCTAAAGTATTATGATGAGTAATGAATGGTCGTGCAGCCGCACCACCTAATGTTGGATTTAATACTGGTGTCTCTACCTCAACATAACCTAAATTGTCAAGATATTTTTGGATTGATCTAATGATTTTAGGACGCATGAAAGCCACACGCCTTGCTTCCTCATTGGTAATTAAATCAACATATCTTCTTCTAAATCTTTCTTCAACATCAACTAATCCGTGAAATTTATCTGGTAACGGTTTTAAAGCTTTGACTAAATGAATATATTTATCAGCTTTAACAGATAACTCTCCCATATTAGTACGCATTACAGTACCTTCAATACCGACAATATCTCCTAAATCAGCTTTTTCAAATAATTCATATTGTTCTTCGCCAACATTATCTAATCTTACGTAAATTTGAATTTGACCAAATTTATCTTGAATGTGCATGAACCCAGCTTTACCTTTACCTCTTTTAGTCATTATTCTTCCAGCCACTTTAACAGGTATATCAACTTCGTGTAATTCTTCTTTGGTTTTATCAGCATATTTTTCTTTAATTTCTTTTGAATTTGAAGTAACTTCAAATCTTGAACCAAATGGATCAATCCCCTTATTTTCTAATTCTTTTAATTTTTCTCTTCTCACTAATTCTTGTTCTGTAAATTCTCTCACTCTATCTCCTCGCTTTCTTAAAATTATTCCAAATTACCAATTTAAGTAAAAAAACTAGTTTGTTATCCACCAGTTCTTTTATTTTATAACTAACTGATATATAATCAACTTTCATCTTTAAACGCCAAATCACAAAATGGATTATCAGCGTCATAACCATTCTGATTTCCTATAAATGTATCCATTAGAAAAGCTAATATAAACGGTATTATGAACAATAATATAGCTGCTGTTATTCTTGTTGAAAAACGCTTAAATGCATTTTTCATTTCTTTATCAGCGTCTCCACTAGCTATTGCCTTAATAAAATCTAATGTACCTAATCCTAAAGCAAGAATAGGTCCTGCTATTTTCATTATATCTAATATATCCGTTAAAATACCAACAAAATCATCTGAAAATATGTTACAACCATTAGACAAATCTCTAACTATTCCGTTATTTACCAAACTACCGTAAAACTCCTCAAATTTAATACATTCTTCCATTCTTCCTCTATAAGGACCATCACTTAAATCACTAACACTAAAATTACTATATTTATTCTTACAATATGAAGTTATTTCTCTTATTTTTTTCTCAGTTAAATATTCGATCTGACTTTTACATTCTTCATCATCACAACTAAAAGAAGTAGTAACTTCCCAATCTTTACATGCTAAGTTAGTTATTGAACGACTATCAGGTCCCTTTCCCTCATAATCATAAAAGTCTAACTTACTAGTTTTATTAAGCAAACTTGCATTAGGTAAATATTTTAAATGATCATAAAGTTCACAAACCATCTGCTTATATTTGTAACCTGTAAATTCACCCATTCCAATCATAGCATCTTTAATATCTTGAGCATTCCGCCACTCTTCTTCTTCTAACTTTTCAACTAATTCTTTACCTTGGCTATCTTTTCTAGAGAAAAATTTTTCAGAAACACTACATGATTGTCCAGGTTCAACATTTAAACAATCAGTATATATGAATGGCAAATTTTCACAAGATTTATCCAATATTCCTGATGTTACGGAATAAGAAGTAACATTTCTTTGTTTTCCTGTTACAGGTTCATTAAAATAAGTTGCAAAATACTTTGGTTTATTATTCGGTTTATATTCGGTTAAAGCCATATGCCAAACTCCGTCCACGCCACCTTCACCTTCTCTAGAATAATTACATATCTGGCTTTGAGGTATAGGTGCAACATCATATTTAATATAACTAGCTTGGTTATCACGATAAAATTGATATAAATAACTATGATGAGAAACACTCCATAAAAAACCATCAGCTTTAACCGAATCACTATAACTATCCATATGGGATGTATCGTATCCTAATTCTAACTTTGTATCAATAATACTAGCAATAGCATTTATATCAGTATCAACTCCAACATGAATAGCTTCAGGACACACATACTTTCCAGTATCTTCATTCCAAAATATTCTAATACTAAAGTGATCCTCTACATCTACGGTTGTTAAAGTCCCAGCTGTGTAATTTGAAAAAGAATTAGAATACAATTTTTCATTATTATCCCATAATTCATAAGTCCCATTTCCTTCACCATCATGAGCTATTTTAAATGTTATATAATCATTAGAAGTTCCTTGTTTTGAATTAGTATAATTGCATACCATTTCTTTTAAAATCGCGTTTTCTTCTGAATCTTTATAAGGTCCTAACAATTCCAATTTAATATCGTAATCTTCTGGAATAGTATCGTCATCACTAAAATAAATTTTGTTTGTGCCCCACACAGCATCATAATACATAAAATTATAACATTTATCATCTTTAGAAATCTGTTCATAATCTTTATCTACTACTTTCAAGTTTTTTTCCCAAGGCATAGTTCCTGTCATCCAATAATCACTTTCGCCTTTTTTTTCACCTTCTATCTCAAAACTATTTAAAGGTGAAGCAAACACACTATTACCGTTGGAATAACTATGAACTGAAAAATCAACACCATGCGCCTCACTTCGATATAAGCAATGAATAGCTTCGACTTTATCGACAATGCAAAAACTTAAAAACAATAATATAATTCCAAATATTTTTTTCATTTTAATACCTCAGTTCTCGTATTTGTAAATTTATCAGCAATTCCTTGTTTGTCATTTCTATATAATACCATAAAACCATTAATAATAACCATTATTATTTGAAAAAATCCTAATAAAGTTATAGCAATAAAATAGAAATTACTTGGTAATAAGTACAAAATTATAAACATAAAAAACATATAGCCTAACCCATTAATGATAACAGCTCTTCCAACTAAATCTTCCAATTGCAATCCACTATCTTTGACAATTTTAATTTTTAATAGTTTCTGACCAATAGTTTGTCCATTATTCACAAATGGAACTACTATAAAGATAACTATTAATAAAATTGTATTTACAACATTAATACCAATATTAGTCTTATCAATATTATGAGTTAGCACCTTAAACTGATTAAAATAATCTTCATAACTAATTTTTTCTTCTAAAAGATCCTCATTTAGATTATTTAGTTCTATTTCATATTTATTTGTTGGTATTACTTGTTTCAATAAAAATAAAGCTAATGCTATAATAAACATATCTATTAAATAAGCAAAAAATCTTCTACCTGCAATATTCATTTTCTACCTCACTAACCAATTTAATAAAATCTTCTTTAGTTGTTACTTTCATAAATTGTTGTTTATATTCTTTTGAAATCCCTTTAAGGTAATAACTAATATGGGTTCGCATTTCTAAAATGGCGATTTTTTCGGATTTAAATTCTAATAGATAATTTAAGTGTTTTAATATCATATCAAGTTTTTGTTTAATAGTTACTTCTTTTAGTGGCTTGCCGTTTAAATAATTAAGACAATCCGCAATAAGCCAGGGATTTCCCAATAACCCTCTTCCTATCATAACAGCATCGCATCCAGTTTCGTCAAGCATTCTTTTAGCGTCATAACATGTTTTAATATCGCCGTTACCAATAACTGGTATTTTAACATTCTCTTTGACTTGTTTAATAATATTCCAATCAGCTTTGCCAGAATATCCTTGAGATCTTGTTCTTGGATGAACAGTTATGGCACTAGCTCCAGCTTTTTCAATTACTTTAGCAATCTCTACAGCATTAATGCTACTTTCATCCCAACCACTTCTTATTTTAACAGTGACCGGAATATCAACACTTGTAACTATAGCTTTAACTATTTCATAAACTTTTGAAGGATTTTTAAGTAGCGCGCTACCAGCTTGAGCTCTTGTCGCCACTTTAGGAACTGGGCACCCCATATTAATATCGATAATGTCAGGATGCATATTATCAACTATAAACTTGGCTGCATACATAAATGATTCTTTATCACTACCAAATATTTGCTGACTAATCGGCCTTTCTTCTTCTTTCATATAAAGCATATCGATAGTTTTTTTACTGCCATACAATATGGCTTTATCGCTTACCATTTCGGCCACTACTAATCCACAGCCTTGTTCTTTAGCAATTCTTCTAAAAGCACTATCCGAAATGCCAGCCATCGGCGCTAAAACAATTTGGTTAGGTATTATAACATTACCTATCTTCCACATCAATTAATACTTCTCCTGTCATTTCTTTAGGTTTGTTTTCGTTTAATAAATAAATTAAAGTTGGGGCGATATCACCTAATTTTCCATTTTTTAATTTACAATTCTTAGTTACCAAAAATGGAACTTTATTAGTCGTATGACTAGTTAAAATATTGTTATTGGAATCAATCATTTCTTCACAGTTGCCATGATCAGCAGTAATAATCATCGCTCCATTTAACTCCATTATTCTGTCATATATCTTTTTAACACATTCATCTAAAGTTTCCACAGCTTTAATAGCAGCATCTAAATTACCAGTATGCCCCACCATATCACCATTGGCAAAGTTTAAAATTATAACATCATAATTAGCTATTTTTTGAAGGAGTGTATCTGTTATTTCATAAGCACTCATTTCTGGTTTTAAATCATAAGTAGCAACTTTAGGTGATGGAATTAAAATACGATCACAATTAGGTAAATCTAATTCCTTACCTCCATCAAAAAAATAAGTAACATGAGCATATTTTTCAGTTTCGGCAATTCTTAATTGTTTATAACCTAATTTAGAAATATATTCGCCGAAGGTATTATCTAAGTTAGTTAAATTATAAGCTGTTTTATTAACTACTTCATCGCTTACCGGCATCATTGTTAATAGTTTAATATTAACTTGTTTTTTTCTTTTAAATCCTTTAAATTCTGGATTAGAAAAAGCACTCCCTAACTCCCTTAAACGATCAGGTCTAAAATTAAAGAAAATAATGCCATCATTATCATTAACAATTCCATCCTCATCAATCAAACCTGGTAAAATAAATTCATCAGTTATATTATTTTCATAATTAGATTTAATTGCTTCTTTAACATTTGAATATTTGCTATCAGATGTACCAGTTATTACATCATAAGCTTTTTCAATTCGGTCATATCGATTATCCCTATCCATTGCATAATACCTACCACTAATACTAGCTATAACACCATTTTTTAAATCTAATGATTCAATATAACTTAAACTACTATTAGGTAAAGTATCTCTGCCATCAGTAAAAATATGAAGATAAAAATCAATTTTGTTTTTGTAACATAAATTAATTAAAGCTTGGATATGATTCATTGCAGAATGAACACCACCATCACTAACTAATCCCATCAAATGTAATTTAGAGTTATTACTTTTGACATAATCAAACATCTCTAAAATATTTTTGTTTTGATTAAAATTTTTGTTTTTTATTTCTTCATTAATAAGTTGAATAGATTGATAAACGATTCGACCAGCTCCGATATTAGAATGTCCTACTTCGCTATTCCCCATTTGTCCTTTCGGTAGACCAACTTTCTCTCCACTAGCTTCCAATTTAGAACTAGGATACTTTTTAAACAAACTATCTAAATTAGGTGTATTAGCTAATTTATATGCATTACCTTTAATACTATTATTAATTCCTACCCCATCCAAAATACATAACAATAAAGGTTTCATTTAAATCATCTCCATATCCATTATACAATAATTAACTAAATTTTCCAAATAAGAATTCAAAAAAAGAACAATAAATTGTTCTAATATTTTTGCTTTAAATAATTACATATCGTTGTATATTCATTATAAAGATCATTATTCAAAATTCTTGTTTCTAAATCCTTATATATTATTTTCAAAAATGGGCCACTTTTTTTATTCAAAAGATTACAAATTTGGTCTGCTTTAATATCGATATCTTTTATACTGTGGATAGGTAGGTTGTTATATTTACAAACAATTATTGTTCTATCTATTTTCTTAATTTCTCCTACCAATGTACATATATACAAACCATATTGATATAAAACTTTATTATCTAAAATATCTTTAGGTAATGCTTCTTTTATTTTATTAATTATTTCTTTTTCATTATTAGAAAAACTATATAAATTCATAACATCTAATTGAGCCCAAATACCAAGTGAAGAAGTTGTAATAACAAGATTATCAAAATTATTTAGTTCTAATTTAGTATCTAAATCTAATTCTTTAATTAAATTTAATCCATATTGACAATTAGGCGATGAAAATATTTTTTCCAGTTCTTCTTTTTTACGATAATATGATAATTTTTTTAAAAGATAACCGTATTTCTTTATTGCTTTTTTTAATTCATCATCTAACTTAAAATTTAAAATGGTAGCAAAGCGGATTGCTCTTAGACTTCTTAAAATATCCTCTTTTATTTTTTTCTTTGTATTACCTACACACTTAATAATTCTATTGTCAAGATCATTTTTAGCATTTAATAAATCAATAACATTACCACTACTATCTATACATAAGGTATTAATAGTAAAATCTCTTCTTTCTAAATCATCAATTAAAGTATTAATATATTTTATTTTAACAGGAAAACGGTTATTCTCATATTTTATTTCTTTTCTAAATGTTGTTATTTCAAATCTAATTTTTTTATAAATTAAAGTTACACTACCATATTCTTGCTTATTTAAAACACTTTCTTTAAATATTTCTTTTAGTTGTTTGGGAGTGGCGTTAGTACAGATATCAATATCTAAACTAGTCCTTTTAAGATAAATATCTCTAGGATAACCACCAACAATATAGGCTTTATATCCATATTCATTTATTTTATTTAATATTTCAAGAGCTGTTTCATACATAATCTCACCTCTACATGAAAAAAAGGTTAAAATAACCTTTTTAGTTTAAAGCGTCTTTTAATTTAGAACCTGCCTTAACTGTAACAGCAGTTCTTGCAGGAATTTTAACAGCTTCACCAGTTTTTGGGTTTCTACCAGTTTTAGCTTCTTTGTGTTTTGCAGCAAACGTAGCGAAACCTGTTAAAGTTACTTTACCTTCTTTTTTTAATCCCTCAGTAATTCCTTTCATCATTGAGTCTAATGCACGAGTAGCATCAGCTTTTGTTAATCCTGTTTCTTCTGCTATGTAATTAACTAAATCTTGTTTTGACATTGTATACCTCCTATTGTTTTTACATAAGCTAATCTTGCTTACAATTAAAGGATACCATTTTTTTTATATAAATGCAATATTTTTTAATTACTTTTTCAAAAAAAACAGTATAAACTGTTTTATAATACAATAGTAAATAAATTACCGGAACCTTTATTAACCAATTTAGTTAAAGTTTGTTGTAATTTATAACGAGCATTTTCCGGTGTAAGTGATAATTTAGCTTGGATTCCTTCTTTGACAATAACATCTAAGCTTCTACCAAAAATTTCGCTTTTCCAAATATTTGATGGATTAACATCATAATCCTTCATTAAATAATTAATTAATTCCTTCGATTGTAATTCGCTACCAATAATTGGTTCAAATGTCGATTCAACGTCAACTCTAATCATGTGAATTGATGGCGCTACTGCTTTTAATTTTATACCGTAACGACTACCTTGTTTAATAATCTCTGGCGTTTCTAATTTCATATCTTCTAAAGTTGGACTTGCTACACCATAACCGGTAGTTTTAACCATTTTTAAGGCATTTTTAATCTGATCATACTCTACTTTAGCTTCATTATAACTTTGAAATAACATCAATAAATCAGCTCGATTAGTCACATCAACACCGATAATATCTTTTAAAATTTGATTATATAAAGTGTTAGGAGATTGTAAAGTAACCGTAATTTCACCAGTAGAAGTATCGACATTAGATAAATATGCTTTGCTAATATATTCACAATCATTAAAATGGGTTGTTATATGTTCAATATCTCTAATTTTTTCAACTTCAATAACACTTTCTTTAATTTTATTCATATAAATTTGTTTTAACCAATGGTCATGATTTAAACAAGCAATCCATTCAGGCATTTCAACTTTTACTTCAACAACCGGAAATTCATATAATGCTTCTTTTAAAATATTATAAATATCCCTTTCTCCCATATTTTCTACACTAATTGGTAAAACTGGTACACCATAACTTTCTCTTAAATTATCAGCTAAATTTTCTGTCTCTGGTAGCATCGGATGAACTGAATTTAAAATAACAATGAAAGGTTTGCCTATTTCTTTTAACTCTCCAACTACTCTTTCTTCAGCCTCAACATAACTATTTCTACTAATTTCACCAATCGAACCATCAGTAGTTACGACAATACCAATACTTGAATGGTCTTTAATTACTTTTTCCGTTCCAATTTCAGCCGCCTCGATAAATGGTATTTCTTCATCATACCAGGGAGTTCTAACTTTTCTAGGTCCGTTTTCGTCTTCATAACCTTTAGCTTCTGGAATAACATATCCAACGCAATCTATTAATTTGACACTAGCCGTAAAATCTTCAATTTTAATTTTAGCAGCATTACTAGGAACAAATTTAGGCTCTGTTGTCATAATAGTTTTACCTTGAGCTGATTGTGGAATTTCGTCTAAACATCTTTTTCGTTCATACTCGTCCTCAATGTTTGGAACTACCAAATTCTCAATTACTTTTTTTATAAATGTTGATTTACCAGTTCTAACAGCCCCTACAACTCCTAAATATATTTCTCCTCCAGTTCTATTGGTAATACTTTTTATAATATCTATTTTTTCCATATATTCCCTACTTTCCATAAGTTTAGTAAAATATATGTGATTATCTTTTGGTTTATACCATATAAAAACTTGTTTTTTGAACAAGTTTAAAACATTTTATCAATATCTTTAGGAACATTGTCATTTTTAACTACATTTATTATTTTTTCTTCTTTTTCTTTAGAAATATCTTTCCCCGTCATTTTCCCAAGTTCCCTAATTACTTCTCTTAATGTGTTTTCATCTTTTAAATTACCTTCTTGAAGTTTCTTAGCTAATCCTAAAATTGTTTCCTTACCAACATTAGTTTTTTTTTCAATTTTTTTGAAAAAGTTATCTGAAAAATTTAACATATTATCAACCTCAAAATATTATATGAATATTTATTAAATAGGTTATTGTATATTATTAAAAATCGTGTTAAAATATAGGAAATGTGGGGGAAGTTTGAAAATGGATAAAATTATTTGTTTAGAAATGTTAAAATCCGATTTAAAAACATATCAACAATTAAGCAACAATCCTGATTACATCATAGAATTAAAAAGAATTAATGATATTGTTAAATGGTTAGAAATTAAAGATAAAATTACTTTCTATAAATACCAAATTGTTTTAAATCAATTAGGTAATTATAGTTATTTTGAAGCGACTTTTTTAGATAGAATAAATGATAATGAATATATGACTAAAATAATGTCTTTATGTAGAAATTATGATCCTGACAAAGATCGTGGAAGAAAGATATTTTAAAAAAAATTATAGAACTTAATCTATAATTTTTTTAATTTCATCTAAATTATCTAAACTTATTTGTATCTCTTCCCCAGTTTTCATGTTTTTTAAATTAAAACAATTACTACTTATTTCATTTTCACCTAAAACAATAACATAAGGAATATTTTCACGGTTAGCAAATTCAAAACTTTTTTTGATTTTTTTATCGTTCATAGCAATGTCTATCTTGTATCCTAAGGCCCTTAAATTATTAGCTAAAATTAAACTTTGTTTTTTAGTGTTCATCGGTATGATATAAATATCAATTAAAGATCTATTTTTAAATTCTTCTCTTTTCCTTAGTATTTCATAAATAGTCGATAAGCCAAAACTTACGCCAACGGCTGGGTATGAATTACCATCGTTGATAAAATCAGTTATCATGTTATCATATCTACCACCGCCACCCAAGCTACAAGTTAATTCACCATTTTTATCATACACTTCAAAAACATTACCAGTATAATAGTCTTGTCCTCTAGCTAAAGTTGGCGAAAACTTAACTTTATCTAACAAATTCATTTCTTTAAGGTATGATTCTAATTCATTAAGTTCATTAAGTCCTTTTATAATTGATTCATTAGTCGTATTTTTATATTTTTTATTTATTTCTTCTAAAGATAAATTGAAAGTATTCAACAAATTAATTGCTATTTCTTCTTTAATATCTATTTTTTTAAATTCCTCAATTATCGCTTGTTTTGTTAATTTTTCTAACTTATCAATAATAGTTATCACTTTTGAAATTAAATCAGGAGAAATATTTTGTTCTAAAATAAAACCAGTCATTAAATTTCTACTATTATATTTGATGATGACATCAATGTTTAATTTTGTATATCCCTCGATAAATAAAGAAATTAATTCAGCTTCAATCATTTGACCATTTAATCCAACAACATCGACATCACACTGAATAAATTCACGATCTCTTCCTGTTTTAACCGGTCCATCTCTGAATACTTTGCCTATTTCATATCTTTTAAAAGGAAATTGTAAATCTTTAGTAATAGCAATACATTTAGCAAAAGGTACAGTCAAATCATATCTTAATCCTAGATTTCTTTTCCCCTGATCATTTAATTTATAAATTTCATTTAACAAATCATTACTTTCATCGTATTTTCCAGCCAACAAGTCATAATAGCACAATATTGGTGTTTCTAATGGCTGATAACCATATTTTTCAAATATGGTTTTTAAAGTATCATTTATATAATTTCTAATTTTCTGTTCATTAGGCAAAAAGTCATAAGTACCTTTTACGTTTTGTAAATCAATTTTTCTTTTCATAAAATTCCCTCTTTCTAAAGATTATATAGGCATAATTATAAGATTTTTGACGAATAGATTATAGCAAATATTAATATATCTGTCAAATATATTCCTTATATATTCTAGGTACTCTTTTACCAACATTGCATAAAACTTCATATTCAATAGTATTTAAGTGTTCAGCTATTTTTTTGATATGATTTATATCTTTTATCACTTCAACTTGATCATTTATCTTAACATCTTTATCAATTTTTACAAAAAGCATATCCATACAAATATTACCGACAATTTCATATTCTTTATTATTTATGTAAACGTATCTACCTTTATTAGCTCTTATAATACCATCGCCATAACCAATTGGTACTATAGCAATAAATTCATTTTTAGAAGCTTTATATGAACCTTCATAACCTAAAGTTTCTCCTTTTTTTAAATGTTTAATTGCAATTACTTTACTAATAAGTTTAAATGTTGATTTAAGTGTTATTAAATCTTTATCAAAACCATACATGATTATTCCTAAACGACAACCGTTAACAAAATCTAATTTTGGATATAAAATAGTAGACCTACTAGCAGTTATATGAATTATAGGAATTTCTTTTAAATTTATATTTTTAGTGATCTTTTTAAATATTTCAAATTGTTTATATGTAGTTTCTTGATCATCTGCTTTATAGATGTGTGTATATATTCCTTCTAAAATTAAATTTGATTTTTTTATTTTATTATAAGTTTTTTCAAATTCTTTTTGATTATCAATTCCTAATCTTTTCATTCCAGTATCTAATTTAATATGAACTTTAAGATATTTTAAATTTATTCCTTCTAATGATTTTAAATAATCATAATTAGGAACTGTTACCGTAATATTATTTTCTTCACAATCATGTAGATAATTGATATCTATAATTCCTAGACATAAAATAGGAATATCCTTTATATCTTTTCTAATTTCTAAAGCTTCTTCTAAACTAGATACAGCTAAATAATTACAACCACCAGCAATAATCGCTTTTACAACTTTATTACTATAATGACCATAACAATCGGCTTTAACCACACCAAAATAATAACGATAATTAGGGAATTTTTTTATTATCGTTTCGACATTTTCTTTAATATTATTTAAATATATTTCAACATATGTATTTCTCATTTTTATCTCACCACTTTATTATATTTGATTAATAAATACAATTATAACTTTTCCTAATAAATTAAAAAACTCTTATAAAATAAGAGTTCATTAATAAAATGGTCGGGAAAACAGGATTTGAACCTGCAACCCCCTGGTCCCAAACCAGGTGCTCTACCAAGTTGAGCCATTTCCCGATAAATGGTGCACTCGAAGGGATTCGAACCCCTGACCTTTTGGTTCGTAGCCAAACACTCTATCCAACTGAGCTACGAGTGCAGAATCATTCGGAGTTCAAATTAAATAAATGGTGGCTTCAGGTGGAATCGAACCACCGACACAAGGATTTTCAGTCCTTTGCTCTACCGACTGAGCTATGAAGCCAAATTTAAATGGCGGTTCCGACGGGACTTGAACCCGCGATCTTCTGCGTGACAGGCAGACGTGATAACCACTACACCACGGAACCATGGTTGCGGGAGAAGGATTTGAACCTACGACCTTCGGGTTATGAGCCCGACGAGCTACCAAGCTGCTCCATCCCGCGATATAAACAAAATGGCGGAGAAAGAGGGATTCGAACCCCCGCGCCGTT
>CALVXM010000010.1 GCA_944371305.1 uncultured Bacilli bacterium
ATAATAAATCAAAAAAATATAAATAGAAAGGGATCAATCAAATAGATTAATATTTCTATAAGATTGATTATACGAGATTTATATGAGAAAAAAAGGATTTACATTAATCGAATTATTAGCAGTAATATCATATTTGCTATAATAGCTTTGATAGCCACACCAATTGTATTAAATGTGATTAATGATGCGAGAAAATCAGCTGGACTATCAGAAACAGAGATGATAATGAGTGGCATCAACAATTATTGTGCGACATCAGCAATGAAAAATCAATTAGATGGAAGTGTTGATATATGTACAGATGATGATGGAGTAACTATTGATGATGTAAGCAAAATGGTAAGTTTAGGAAATGCTGAAGTATTAGAAGTAGAATACAGTAATAGTAAAGTAACCAAATTAAAAGTCAAAAGTAATAACTATGAATTTGAATTACAACCAGATGGCAGTTTTAGTGTTAATGGAGAAACAACAGATCCAGTAGATCCAACCCCAGAGGAACCAGAAGGAGAAAGCTTAATAACAACATTATTAGAACAAGTTGGAACCAAAGGATTAGTTCAAGATGAAACAAATAGTAATATCTATTATTATGTAGGTGGAAAAGATTCCTATTTAGACATAAAAGATTATTTTTGGTTAGGGAATCGTGAGAGTTCGTCTGACATTCGTAGCGTGAGCGACAGTGGTATATCCAGCAGCGTCGACCGTCCGTCGGATGCGTATGGCGTGCGTGCAGTTCTCTATCTGAAGTCAGGGGCTTCAGCCTTAACCTTCACAGGAGGAAATGGAACGGCCCAGTCACTTTATGAACTAAACTAATTTTAAAATATAAAAAAAACTCAAAAAAAGGTTTATTTTTCTAAACATTATGATATAATATTAATGGCTTTTTTAAACCGCTGGACATTCGGGGCTTGCTATAATTAGAAAATGTCACAAAACACAAACATGAATTTTCAGGCCGAGTGCTTTATTCTAAAGTGGTATGATTTTGAAATGTTTGAAAGTAATAACAAAAGGAGGAATAAAATATGGCAGTTGTGTCAATGAGTTATTTACTTGAAGCTGGTGTTCATTTTGGACATCAAACTAAAAGATGGAATCCTAAGATGAAAGAATATATCTATACTTCTAGGGATGAAATTTACATTATCGATTTACAAAAAACAGCTAAGAAAATTGATGAAGCTTATGAAGCTTTAAAAGAAATCGTTACTAATGGTGGTAAAGTTTTATTTGTTGGAACTAGAAAACAAGCTCAAGAAGCAATTAAAGAAGAAGCAATTAGATCAAATTCTTTTTATGTAACAGAAAGATGGTTAGGTGGTACTTTAACTAACTTTAAAACAATTAGAAGAAGAGTTAGAAGATTAGAAGAAATCGAAAAAATGGAAACTGATGGAACTTTTGATTTATTACCTAAAAAAGAAGTTGTTGGTTTAAAGAAAGAATATGCTAAATTAGATAATTTATTATGTGGTATTAGAGAAATGAATAAATTACCTCAAGCTATCTATATTGTCGATCCTTCTAAAGAAGAAATTGCTATTAAAGAAGCAAGAAAATTAAATATTCCAGTATTTGGAATTGTTGATACTAATTGTGATCCAGATATGGTTGATTATGTAATTCCAGCTAATGATGATGCTATTAGAGCTGTAAAATTAATCACAAGTGTTATGGCTAATGCTATTATCGAAGCTAATGGTGGTGAAATAATCGATTATGTTAGTGATAAAAACAAAGATGAAAATGCTACAGAAGTAATGCAAAAAGCATTAGAAACCGTTAAAAAAAGAGAAGAACGTCCGAGAAAAGAAAATAAAAATTTTAAAAAATCATTTGTAAAAAAAGAAAATAAAAAAGAAGAAGTTGTTCAAGAAACAAAAGAAAAAACTGAAAAAGCTGTTGAAAAGAAAGAAGTAAAAAAAGAAAGTAATGTAAATTTAGAATCTTTAACTGTAGCTGAACTAAGAGATTTAGCTAAAGAAAAAGAGATTAAAGGTTATTCAAGTATGAAAAAAGCTGAATTATTAGAAGCTTTAAAATAAGGAGAGATAGTTTATGATAAGTGCTAGTCTAGTAAAAGAATTAAGAGAAGCAACCGGTGCTGGTATGCTTGATTGTAAAAAAGCCCTAGAAGCTACCAATGGTTCTATTGAAGAAGCTATTAACTGGTTACGTGAAAAAGGAATTAGTAAAGCTGCTAAAAAAGCAGATCGTATTGCTGCTGAAGGTTTAGCTGCTACACTTATAGATGGTAACAAAGCAGT
Organism: uncultured Bacilli bacterium; assembly: GCA_944371305.1. Lineage (GTDB taxonomy): Bacteria > Bacillota_I > Bacilli_A > RF39 > UBA660 > Faecisoma. The sequence goes on from CALVXM010000010.1 coordinate 2,277, forward strand.
TATTATTGAAGTTAATTCAGAAACTGATTTTGTTGCTAAAAATGACGAATTTAAAGATTTGGTTAATACAATTTTAAGAGCAATTATCGATAGCGATGCCAAATCAAATGAAGAAGTTTTAAAATTAGTAGTTAATGGTGAAACTGTTGAAGATTTAATCGTTAATAAGACTGCTAAAATTGGTGAGAAATTATCTTTTAGAAGATTTGAAAAATTAACAAAAACTGATAATCAAGTTTTTGGTTCATATTTGCATATGGGAGGAAAAATTGCTGTATTAGTTACTTTATCTAATACGAGTGAAGAAGTTGCTAAAGATGTTGCTATGCATGCTGCTGCAATGCGTCCAACCGTTGTAAGAAGAGACCAACTATCTAGTGAAGTTGTCGAAAAAGAAAGAGAAATATTAAAAGAACAAGCTATCAACGAAGGAAAACCTGCTGATATTGCTGAAAGAATGGTTGAAGGTAGATTATTAAAATTCTATCAAGAATCATGCTTAGAAGAGCAAGCATTTGTTAAAGACGATAGTATTAATGTTTTAACTTACGTTAAAAATAACGGTGGAACAATCGACAATATGATTAGATTTGAAGTTGGCGAAGGTATGACTAAAAGAGAAGAAAATTTTGCTGAAGAAGTTGCAAAACAAATGGGTGAGTAATCACTCATTTTTTGTATTTTCAAATAAAAAAATTAAAGTCTTCTAAGCTTTAATTTTCTCGATTTTTTTCTTTTTAATTTGTGTCTAACTATTAAAATTACCATAATTATTAATAATATAATTAAAATATTATCGATAAAAAAATTTATAATAGAAAATGTCAAACCACCACTATAAATAATAGGAATTGTTTTGATTAATTCATTATTTAAAGATACATCTAAAGAACCGATTTGTCCCTTTTTGGTAAAATAACTAACTTCTTCTAATCCGTTATATTTAAAATCAAAATCTTCTTTTTTAATATCTTTATTCAAGTATTTAGCTAATGCTTCATCAGCCTTAATTTCTAATTTTTTTTCTTTACTATTTTTAGTATCTAAAGTAACAAGGGTATCATCTATATTTATAATATCTAAGTAGTGATAATTTGAAGTGTAATAATCATAAATCATGTTAGCATCCATGACATGAAGAGGAGTATTGCTTTCGCCATCAGCATTAGTAGTTATAAGCATATATTCTACACCATCATAATTAGCAATACTAGATAAGCAATATCCTGCTTTAGTTGTGAACCCAGTTTTAGACCCATAAATATATTTATTTTCAATATTATACCTATCTAAATAATTAGAATAAACACTTTTAAATGTTAATGAATTATCACTTGTCGTATAACGATCAGTTGTATATATCTGTTTGAACAAAGGATTATTTAGGGCATACTTTAGAATTATACTTACTTCTCTTACTGTCGAGTAGTGGTTATCAGTATCTAATCCTGAAGTATTGACAAAATGAGTATTCACCAATCCTAATTCTTTAGCTTTAGCATTCATTAAACTGACAAAATTTTCTTCATTTCCAGCAATATAATAAGCTAAAGTTTTAGTCGCATCAGCGCCTGATGGTAGTAAAACACCATATAATAAATCTAAATAAGTTACTTCTTGATTTAATCTAAATCCAGCTACTGAAGCATTGGCCTCAATCAAACCTTCTAACCCTTCATATGGGACAATAACTTTTTCATTAACGTCATCAATATTTTCGATTGCCACAATTGTAGTCATAATTTTAGTTAAACTAGCAATATAAGTTTTTTCATCAGCATTTTTTTCAAAAATAACTTCATCGTCGTTTAAATTATATAAAATAGCATGCTCGGAATTTATCTCAAGAGCACTTATATTAAAAGGAATAAAAATAATAAGAAAAAGCAAATATTTTAAATATTTCATAAAACCTCCTACATATATATTTTTTTGATTATTTCAACATCACTAATTTGTTTCAATTTTTTAGATAGTTTTTTAAATTCATCACAAGTTATATTCGCTTTATAATTTAGTATTTCTTCAAAATCTTTAGTAATGATTTGACTATTATTTAATAGATATTCAATTTCTTTTAAATTTTGATAAGTAAATGAAACATTGATTAAAAAACCTTCTTTTAAATCTTTGGTTATTAAAGCTGATTTGGCGGCTTTACCATAAGCTCTAATTAGACCACCAGCGCCTAATTTAATTCCTCCAAAATATCTTACAACTATACATAAAACATAATTAAGATTTTCTTTTTGTAATACATTTAAAATTGGTAATCCAGCAGTACCTTGTGGTTCTCCATCATCACTAGTTCTGATGAAATTATCGATAATATAGGCATAACAGTAATGCGTAGCGTCCCGATAAGTATCTTTAATTTCTCTTAACTTTTTATTTACATCTTCTATGCTACTGACATTATAGATTAGAGATATAAAACGAGATTTGTTTATAATTAATTCGTTTTTATTATCAATTACCGTTTTCATAATTTCACCTAATTAATTATAACTTATTATTTCAAATAAGTCTAGATTGTGTTAAAATAAATGGTATGAAAAAGTTTAAAAAAATTTATGTTGAAATAACTAATATTTGTAATTTAAATTGTCCATTTTGTTCTAAGGATAACAATAAATTAAAAGAAATGACAAAAGAAGAATTTGAATACATTTTAAAAAAAATAAATAATTATACCGATTATCTTTATTTACATGTTAAAGGAGAACCATTGTTACATTCTAAATTAAATGAGATAATTGAACTATGTGATAAATATCATAAAAAGGTTAATATCACAACTAACGGAACATTACTAAAAGACAACTTAGAAATAATGAAAAAAGTAAGACAGATAAATATTTCATTACATAGTTTATTAGATAAAGAAAAATTATTTGATATTTTAAAGTGTGGTGATTATTTATCTGATAATAACGTTCAAGTTGTTTATCGTTTTTGGACAGAAAACAATAGTGATTTAATTGAAAAAATTTTAAATTATTATAATTATAATAAAGATATAACTAATAATATGAAATTAAAAAATAATCTTTATTTAAATAGATCTTTTGAATTTATTTGGCCTAATTTAAATAATAATTTTATAACCGATCAAGGAACTTGTTATGGGCTAAATACTCATATCGCAATACTAGTTGATGGAACTGTTGTTCCTTGTTGTTTGGATAGTAATAAAACTATTAATTTAGGTAATATTTTAGAAGAAAATTTAGAAGATATATTAAATAAAGAAAAAACACAGAAAATCTTAAAAGGATTTAAAGAAAATAAATTAATCGAACCACTATGTCAAAGATGTGATTTTAGAAAGAAGGTGTTTAAATGATTAAAGATAAATTATCATTAGTTCCTCAAAAACCAGGCTGTTATTTGATGAAAAATAAAGATGGAAACATTATCTATGTCGGTAAAGCTAAAAAATTGAAAAATAGATTAAGTTCTTATTTTAGAGGAACACATTTTGGTAAGACCGCTAAATTAGTAAGTGAAATAGTCGATTTTGATTATATGGTTGTTAATACAGAAATGGAAGCTTTAATCTTAGAAAATAATTTAATTAAACAATATGATCCAAAATATAATATTTTATTAAGAGACGATAAAAGTTATCCTTATATCGAACTTACAAATGATAAAGTACCGCGTTTAACGATTGTAAGAAATCTTAATCGAAAAAAAAATTTAAATCATTTATATGGACCTTATCCTAATGTTACTGCAGCAAGAAATACTGTTAATTTATTAAATAGAATGTATCCACTAAGAAAATGTAACAATTATGGCAAAAAACCTTGTCTTTATTATCATATCAATCAATGTTTAGGTTATTGTACTAATGAAGTTTCGCAAGATAAAATTGATAGCATGCGTAATGAGATAATTAAATTTTTAAAAGGTGATCATAGTTTAATAACCGATAAAATAAAAAAAGAAATGCTTGAAGAAAGTGAATTAATGCATTATGAAAAAGCTAAAGAATTAAAAGAATTATTAGATTATATTGAAATAGTTCTAACTAAGCAACAAGTTGAGATGGGGGATATGATTGATCGTGATGTCTTCGGATTTTATAGTGATAAAGGCTATTTATCACTACAAGTATTTTTTATAAGAGGTTCAAAATTAATCGGCAAACATTCAAAAATTTTTCCTTTAATTGACGATTTATCTGATAGTGTTACTAGTTATATCACCAAGTTTTATGATAAAGATATTATCAAACCGAAAGAAATTTTAGTTCCTAATGATTTAGATACTGATTTAATTAGTGAATATTTAGGTTTAAAAGTAATAAACCCTATTAAAGGAAATAAGAAAAAAATCGTCGATATGGCAATTAATAACGCCAAAATATTATTAAATGAAGAATTTGAATTAATAAAAAAAGACGAAGAAAAAACAACTCTTGCTAACGAAGAATTACAAAATATTTTAAAACTTCCTAAATTAGATCGAATTGAAATATTCGATAATTCAAATCTCTTTGGTAATTTCAATGTTTCTGGTATGGTTGTTTATATCGATGGTAAAGAAGCTAAAAATGAATATCGTAAATATAAAATCACTGTGGATAAAAATGATGATTATGGTACAATGAGAGAAGTTATTTATCGAAGATATTTTAGGGTCTTGAAAGATAATTTACCAAGACCAGATTTAATCATTGTTGATGGGGGAATTGGACAAATGCATGTAGCTCGTGAAATTTTAAACCAATTAAATCTAAATATTATGGTTATTGGGTTAAAAAAAGATGACAAACATGCAACAAGTAAATTATTAGCCTTTGACCCGATTATTGAAATTGACATCGATAAAAATAGTAACTTATTTCATTATCTTGAAAGAATGCAAGATGAAGTACATAATTATACTATTAATTATCATAAGCAATTAAGGAGTAAAGGAAGCTTAGAAAGTATTTTGAGTAATATATCTGGAATCGGTGAAAAGAGAAGGGTAATGCTGTTAAAAAAATATAAGTCAATTAACAAACTAAAAGAGTTAACTGTAGAACAATTAGAAGAACTTTTACCTAAAGAAGTTGCTATAAATTTATATGAATATTTACAAGAATTTGACAAATAAAAAATATTTGCTATTATATGTAGCTGGTGAGTTTTATGAAGGATTTACATTTTCTAAATGATGAACATTTTAATGCTTTTTTAACTAATACTAAATATCTCGCTTCTGGGTCAGAAGGAGAATGTTACAAATTAGTTGATAACACAGTTTTAAAATATTTAAATGGTCCTTGTTACGAAGAAAAAAGTAAAGAAGAATTATTACAATTTAAAAATATCGCGATTCCTAATTTTATATTTGTTAAAAATTTAGTTTATATAAGAGATAGAATAGTTGGCGTTTTAATGCAATATGTAGTTGGTAAATCTGTTTACAATGGATTACAACAAATAAAGATATTAAATTTAATAAAAGCTTTTGACGATTTAATAAAAGCTACTAAGAATTTATCAGAACAAGGAATACGAGTTGATGATACAGCTACTTCCAATATGATTTATAATAAAAATCGCTTTTATCTTATTGATACTATCAATTATAAAAAAGAAAGTAATCCTTCTCAAATATTTAAAAGTAATATGCATGATTTAAGTTTAAATCTTTATGAGAGTATTTTAAATCGTGAAATTTTACAATTTATGAAAACAATTCCTGAGATAAAAGATTTTAATTTAGATAGTAATCTTCTAATAAATCCAAGTTATGTTCTTAACGTATTACTAAATAAATTAAATGAATATTTTGGATATGAAATAAAAAATATTAAAGAAGCTAGTAAAAAATTAAATAAATGCTAGCTTCTTTTTTTCTAATTTGTTATAATTGATTTATGTCCATGTAGTTTAACGGATAGAATATTCCTCTCCGAAGGGAAAGATTTAGGTTCAATTCCTAACGTGGGCACCAGATTGAATTTTAGTTGAATTTTATATGCTTTAACGCTCGAAAAATATCCTAGCACATATATAATAGATAATGAAATTGTTTAATATAATTAGAGGTCTATTAGGCAATTATTAGTAATTTCTATCTATGTCAATTAGAAGGTGCAAAATAATGAAAAAATATGAAACAAAATTCTTGACAATTCGTATAATAATATGCTATATTATATGGGTACTTGGGGAATTAGCTCAGTTGGCTAGAGCATCTGCCTTGCACGCAGAGGGTCAGGGGTTCGAGTCCCCTATTCTCCACCAAGTAGGTAAGCGAGTGGCAATTATTCTAGTAGTAATTGCCACTTTTCTATTTAAGGAGAGAATATGAAAATAATTGATAAAAAAAATAATATAGTTTATATTCAAGGAAAAGATATCAAATTATTAATCGAAATAAAAAATATGATTCCAAAACAATTTCCATTTGTTTTAAACTGGACTAATATTGATGATGATGAACAATTTATCTGTTTTAATGATAAAAAATTAATAAATTTTCTTATCAAGAAAGATTGGATTGCTAGTTATTCACTAGATAATGCTTTAGTAAAACAAAGGTTGATTCAATGTTTTAAGGAATTATTGTTATTAGTAAACAATAGTATTAATCAATATGATAATCCTTTTACAGAATTAGAAGAGACTGCTTGTAAAAAAATAATAGAACACAAATTAAATTGTTTAATTGGTATTTATACAATCAATAATGGAAAAGCAAAATCTCCAATTCCAAAAGAATTAGTTGAGATAGTTTCAAAAGAAGAAAAAGTTATCGAACCATGTGATAAAGAAGAAATAGACTTTGTTAAAAAAATAAAAAAAAGATTTAAAACTAATAAGTCTTAATGATTTATTAGTTTTATTATGATATAATATTTAAAGGTGGAAAATATGGAAAAAATGATTTTAGTTGATGGTAATAATCTTTTATTTAGAAGTTATTATGCTACTGCTTACAATGGTAATTTTATGAAAAATAGCAAAGGTTTTCCAACTAATGCTTTATTTGGTTTTGTTAATATGATGAATAAAATAATCGAAGAAGAACAACCAACTTATATAATGGTAGCTTTTGATAAAGGAAAAACTTTCCGGCATGAAAAATACGATTTTTATAAAGATGGGAGAATTGAGACACCAAACGAATTAAAAATACAATTTCCTAAAGCTAAGGAATTATTAGAGGCTTTAGGTATTAAATATTATGAAATCGATAACTTTGAAGCTGACGATATCATTGGTACATTTGCTAAATATTGTGATGAAGACCCTAATTTTGTTGGGACAATTATCAGTAGTGATAAAGATTTATTACAATTGATTAGTCATGATATAGATATTAAGTTATTAAAACAAAAAGACTATATTAGATATAACGAAGAATCATTCAAAAAAGAATACGGTATTGATCCAATTAATATTATTGATCTAAAGGCTTTGATGGGAGATAGTTCAGATAACATACCAGGGGTTAGAGGGATTGGTGAAAAAACAGCATTAAAATTATTACAAGAGTATAAGACATTAGATGGTATTTATAATAATATTGATAAAATCACCGGTAAAACGAAAGAAAAATTATTAGCTGATAAAGAAAACGCATACACAAGCTACGAAATAGCGACCATTTATAAAGAAGTTCCAATTAAAATAAATATTGATGAATTAAAATATACCGGTCAAACTGATAAAATTAACACTCTATATGAAGAATTGGAATTTTATTCATTTTTAAAAAAGAAAGTTAAAAAAGAAGAAAAATTAGATGTAACAATAATAGAAGATGTAAATACAATAAAGATAGATGGTGATTGTGCTTTATATTTAGAAATATTAGGAACTAACTATCACACATCGCCAATTATTGGACTTGGTTTATATAATAACAACGTAGCATATTATATTCCGTTTGCTAATTTAAGTAATCTTAACTTTCTAAAAAATATTGATATTTATACTTATGATTTAAAAAAATTATATGTTGCTTTAAAATGGCAAAATTTTGAATTAAATAACATTAAAAATGATTTGATGATAGCTGCTTCATTATTAGAATATAATACTAAAGATGATATTGCTTATTTAGCTAATCAATTGGGATACGATATGCCATTTTATGATACTAGTTATGGTAAAAATGGCAAACAAGTACCTATTAATGTTGCTGATATTGTAGTTAGTAAAGCAAAATTTATTTATGAAGCTAAAGATGATTTGTTATCTAAAATTAAGAAAGAAGAGGTAACTGAATTATATAATGAAATTGAAGTTCCTCTTGCTTATGTTTTAGGTGATATGGAATATAACGGCGTCAACGTCGATCGCAATATTCTAAAAGATATGGGTGAAGAAATAAAAATAAAATTAGAACTTATTAGTAGAGATATTTATAATCAGGCTGGATGTGAATTTAATATTTCCTCACCACAACAATTAGGCGAAGTATTATTTGAAAAATTAAATTTACCACACGGTAAAAAAACAAAAAATGGTTATTCTACAGCTGTTGATGTTTTAAATAAATTAAGCAATAAACATCCAATTATCGATTTAGTTATCGAACATCGACTACTATCTAAGTTATATACTACTTATATTGAAGGTTTAATCAATACCATTATGGATGATGAAAAAATTCATACTATTTATACTCAAACTTTGACGAGAACGGGACGTTTATCTAGTATCGAGCCAAATTTACAAAATATTCCGATTAGAACTGAATATGGTAGATTGATTAGGAAAGCTTTCGTCCCATCAGCTGATTCGCTTATCATAAGCGGTGATTATTCCCAAATAGAATTACGAATTCTGGCTCATATGGCTAATGTTGAAGCTTTAATCAAAGCTTTCAATGATGGAATGGATATTCATAGCAAGACAGCTAGTGATATTTTTAAAGTTGATCAAACTTTGGTAACTAAGGATATGCGTAGAATTGCTAAAGCCGTTAATTTTGGAATTATTTATGGTATTAGTAGTTTTGGATTAGCAGAAAATTTAAATATATCTAATCAGGAAGCTAAAAAATTTATTGAAGAATATTTAAAAACTTATCCCGGTATCAAAGAATATATGGATAAAACTATTGCTAAAGCTTATATTGATGGCTATGCAAAAACGTTATTTAATCGCAAAAGAGTAATTGATGAACTTAAAAATACTAATTATATGATTAGACAAAGTGGGGAAAGAATGGCGTTAAATACACCAATTCAAGGAACTAGCGCTGATATAATCAAAAAAGCAATGGTACAAATTCATAAAGAGTTTAAGAAAAATAATTTAAAATCAAAAATGATTATTCAAGTGCATGATGAATTGGTTTTTGATTGTTTAAAAGAAGAAAAAGATATAGTTAGTAAGATAATGAAAGATGTAATGGAAAATGTTTGTAAATTAAATGTTCCATTAAAAATCGATATCGAATCAGGTAATAATTGGTATGAAGCGAAATAGGTGAGTAATATGAATAAAATAACAAAAGTATTATTGGTTAGTTCAATAACCAATATCTTTTTATCTATAATAAAAATAATTTTTGGTTTTATTGGTAAATGTAGTTCTTTAATAGCTGATGGTATTCATTCTTTGAGCGATTTATCTACTGATGTAATTGCCATTATTGGTAATAAAATGTCATTGAAACCTGCTGATAAGGAACACCCTTTTGGTCATGGTAAAACTGAATATATTACTAGTATGATAATTGGTTTAATAATTATTATCTTAAGTTTAGGTATTATTAATAGTGTATTTCATAAAGAAATAACAATTCCCAATATCTTAATAATTGTAGTAAGTATTTTTACAATTACATCCAAATTTATTTTAGCTAGTTATATTAGTAAAAAAGGTAAATTATATAATAATAATATTTTGATTGCTTCAGGAAAAGAAAGTAAATCGGATGTTTATAGTTCCATTTTTGTTTTAATCTCGATTCTATTAATGCAATTTTCTAATCAAATTAATATTTTTAAATATGCTGATATTGTGGGAACTATTATAATTGCTTTATTTATTCTTCATACTGGATATCGCGTTTTAATGGATAATATTAGTATTTTATTAGAGGAACAAGTAAATGATAAAGATTATATAAAAAAAGTTAGAAAAATTATTTTATCTTTTGATGATATAATTGCTATTAAACAATTACACATTTTAAGATATGGACCTTATTATAAATTGATAGCTACAATTACAATGAAGGATAATATTTTACTTAGTGATGCTCATAACGTTATCGATGAATTAGAAGGAAAACTAAAAGAAAATAATGAAATAAAATATGTATTTATCCATATGGAACCTAAAAATTGACAAATGTATACTTTTATGTTAGGATAACACTCCGTAAAGGAGTGTTTTAATATGCCAAGTAAATATGAATTTCAACAATTAATTGAAAAAATAGAAGAAGCAATTAATCTTTATAAAAATAGTCCTTGTCGTTTTAACGAAAATAAAATATTTTTATCTAATGGTAAAGCAATTAATTTTGAAATCAAACCTCATAATGTACCACATCTATTGGGCATAAATATTAATAATTTAAAAAATAGTAAATTTTTAAAAGAAACCAAACCTTTAGACATGGTCGAAGAATTAATTAATCGTTATAATACTTTTTATGAGAGAATGATTCGTGGTGAGATTATTTTTGGTGATATTTTTTCTGATTTTATCAAAGAAAAAATAGTTGCTTTTCCCAACGTTTTGAAGTGTAGTTTAAATGAAATTGAATTTGTTTGTAAATATAATCCAGAAAAAACTTACACAACCGGTCAGGTTGATAGTTATGGTTGTGAATATTATATTGCGTTCAATAATGATGAAGATAATTATATTTATTTAGGATTAAAAAAAGAAGAAAATGGAAATTTTTATAGTTATTTTTATACTCCTGCTTCTATTTTATATCAAATGGATAAAGAAAAGGCAACTAAACTTTTAAGTAATATAATTAAAAATCAACAGATTTTTTTAGCTAATGGTTTAGAAAGAAGAAACATTGGTAAAACTGAAAATATCAGGAATGCTGATAAGTTATCTAAAGTTCAAAATTTAATGAATTTAGCTGATATTTATGATAGCAATTTAATTTTAAATAGTGAATATATTTATGTTTTAAAAAAGTTTATGTCTTTATCGGAAAATAGTGCTGAAGTGAATAATTTTATATCATCATTTACTTTAGCTTTAGTTAAAGGAAAACAAATTAACAACTATCAAGATATCAATGACGATTTCAATCAATTAGTCGAAGCTTATAATTTGTTTATAAAATCTCAAAACGGTGATATCGAAGGGGAATTAGCTGAATTAAAAGCTTTAAAACAACAATTAGAAAAAGCGAAAGCAGAAATAGCTTCACAAAGTGCTACTATTGAGAAACAAAAAGCAGAGATATCAAGACAAAAAGAAATTATTGATGAACAAGATAAAAAATTGAATAGTATTGAACAGTTTAAAGAAGAAGCTTTTCAATTATTTAAGAAATACAATTGACAAACAAACAAGTAAATGATAAAATACACATGTAAAGCAAAAAAGAAACTAAGTAATAGAATGTTTATTTAAAAGAGAGTTAGTGGTTGGTGGAAACTAATAATAGATATCTATGAAATCTACTTCTTTAGTGAAATGAAAACATTTCCGGATAAAACCGTTATCTGTAATTAAGACTATTGTTAGGATGGTACCGTATCTTATATACTCCTATATTAATAGTCTTTTTTTAAAAGGAAAGGAAAATTTTATGATTGATATTAAATTAATAAGAGAAAATAGCCAATTAGTTAAAGATAATATTAGAAAAAAGTTTCAAGATCAAAAATTATCGCTTGTCGATGAAATAATTGCTTTAGATAAAAATTACCGTGATATCAAACAAAAAGGCGATAATTTAAGAGCTTTAAAGAATAAGAAAAGTAGTGAAATTGGTCTACTTATGCAACAAGGTAAAAAAGATGAAGCAACTAAAATAAAAGAAGAAATTACTAACTATGGTCAAGAAATAAAAGAATTAGAAACTAAAGAAATTGTTTTAGAACAACAAATAAAGGAAAAAATGATGATGATTCCTAATATTATCGATGAATCTGTTCCTATTGGAAAAGATGATACTCAAAATGTTGAAATCGAAAAATTTGGTGAACCAGTAGTTCCTAGTTATGAAATTCCGTATCATGCTGATATAATGGAAAAATTGAATGGTTTAGATAAAGAAAGTGCAGGAAGAACGAGTGGCAATGGTTTTTACTATTTAACAGGTGATATTGCTAGAATTCATTCAGCTATGCTTTCTTATGCTCGTGACTTTATGATTGATAAAGGTTTTACTTATTGTATTCCTCCTTTTATGATTAGAAGCGATGTTGTAACCGGTGTAATGTCATTTGCTGAGATGGATGCGATGATGTATAAAATTGAAGGGGAAGATTTATATTTAATTGGAACTAGTGAACATTCGATGATTGGACGTTTCAAAGATCAAATAGTTAAAGAAAATGATCTACCAATTTTGCTTACTTCTTATTCACCATGTTTTAGAAAAGAAGTTGGCGCTCACGGAATCGAAGAACGTGGTGTATACCGTGTTCATCAATTTGAAAAACAAGAAATGGTTGTTTTGTGTAAACCGGAAGAATCTATGGATTGGTATAACAAAATGTGGCAATTTACAGTGGAATTTTTTAGAAGTTTAGATATTCCGGTTAGAACTTTAGAATGTTGTTCTGGCGACTTAGCTGACTTAAAAGTTAAATCGTGTGATGTTGAGGCATGGAGTCCAAGACAACAAAAGTATTTTGAAGTCGGTTCTTGTTCTATTTTAGGTGATGCTCAAGCAAGACGATTAGGAATTAGAACTAAAGGAGAAAACGGAACTTACTATGTCCATACTTTAAATAATACCGTTTTAGCCACGCCACGCGGATTAATTGCTTTTTTAGAAAATAATTATCAAGCAGATGGTAGTATCAAAGTTCCTAAAGCTTTGATGTCTTATATGGGAGGTAAGGAAGTAATAATTCCGAAATAGTAACATATGAAAAAAGTTAAGAAAGAAAAAATTGTTGAAAAAAGTAAAGGATTAATTCACGAATTTAAATCATTTATCTCACGAGGTAACGTTGTTGATTTAGCGGTTGGTGTGATTATAGGTTCAGCATTTGGTAAAATTATTACTTCAATAGTAAATGATATTTTAATGCCAATCATTGGAATTTTATTAGGTGGTCTTGATTTTACAAATTTGACTTTAAAAGTTGGTAGTGCAACTATTAGATATGGATCTTTTATTCAAAATGTTGTTGATTTTATAATAGTTAGTATTTGTATTTTTATATTTGTTAAAATTGTCAATCACCTTTTATGTAAAAAAGATATAAAAGAAGAGACAAATACTACTTCTGAAGTAGAACTTTTATGTGAAATTCGTGATTTATTGAAAGAAAAATAGTTTAGAAGTTAATTTCTAGGCTTTTTAATTCTAATTAAAATTTATTTGTGATATAATTAATATGAAATTAAAGATGAAAGGATTTTTATGAAAGTAGGTTTATTTGATTCGGGAGTAGGCGGACTGACCGTTTTGAAAGAATTGATAGATAAATATCCCCATAATCAATATTATTATTTTGGCGATAATATTAATGTTCCGTTTGGAACTAAGAGTAAATATGAGTTAAAAATCTTATCAGAAAATATTATTCAATTTTTATTGTCTAAAGATGTTGATATTATTATTATTGCCTGTGGGACTGTCAGTGCTAATCTAAGTGAATATTTAAAAAATAAATATAATATTCCAATATATGATATTATCAGTCCGACTATAAAATATTTAAACGATAGTAATTATAATGATATTGGTATTATTGCTACTGAGATGACTGTTAAAAGCAATATTTTTAAAAAAGTAGCAAAAAGAGTTTATCAACAAGCTTGTCCTTTATTAGTTCCTCTTATTGAAAAAGATTTAGATTATTTAAAAGAACTTAATTATTATATTTCAAAATTGCCAAAATTTGATGTTTTAGTTTTAGGATGTACACACTATTCTATATTTGAAAGTTATTTAAAAAAAATAAATATAAATACAATCAATATGGGGAAGATTTTATGTGATAGTATTAAAATAAAAGGTAACAAAGAGTCAAAAATAAATTTATATTTTAGTAAAGTTAATCATCAATTAATTAATAATATCGAAAAAATTATAAAATATGATTATCAATTGGAGGAATTATGCCTGAATTACCAGAAGTAGAAACAGTAAAAGAAACATTAAAAAAGCAAATTTTAAATCAAAAGATTTTAGATGTTGTTGTTAATTATCCAAATATTATTGAACGACCATCTTTAGAAGAATTTATTAAAAAAATTAAAAATCAGACAATAATTGATATTAAAAGAAGAGGTAAATGGTTATTATTTGAATTAAATGATTATTATTTATTAAGCCATTTAAGAATGGAAGGAAAGTATTATATTAAAAATTTTGACGATGAAGTAACTCGTCATCAACACGTTATTTTTAAATTTAAAGATTTTGAGTTAAGATATAATGATACTCGTAAATTTGGCAGAATGTATTTATTAGATAAAAAAGATGCTTACAGTCAAAAACCTTTAAATGAACTTGGTTATGAACCATGGGATCCGAATTTAAATAATGATTATTTAAAAGAAAAATATAAAACTAAAAAGTTACCTATTAAAACAGTTTTGTTAGATCAATCTATTGTCGTTGGAATCGGTAATATATATGCTGATGAAGTACTTTATTTAAGTAAAATAAATCCTTATAAAAGTTGCAATTTATTAACTGATAAAGAATTAAATAATATTATTAAGAATACTAAAATAGTTTTAGAAAAAGCGATTAAATTAGGCGGAACAACAATTAAGAGTTATACATCTAGTGAAGGAGTTCATGGTAGATTTCAAAACGAATTATTGGTTCATACCAAAGAAACTTGTCCTAATTGTCACAAAAAAATCACTAAAGTTAAAATAAATGGTCGCGGAACTTATTATTGTGAAGAATGCCAAAAATAGTTGTGAATAACACAATTATTTTTTTATAAAAAAAGATAAAGATTAATTCTTTATCTCCATAATTACTGGTAGTATAGTTGGTTTACGACCAGTTTTATCATAAATATAATTAACTAATTCTGAAATTATTAAAGATTTTAATTCATTAATGTTTTTTATCTTGTTTTCAACAACATATTTAGTTTTATTTTCTAAATCGTGTAATAATTCCATATTATCATTTACTAAAACAAACCCTCTTGTTGTAACAGTTGGATTAGTTAATAATTTATTATTTTTAATAGCTAAAGTAATAATTACAATACCATCCTGACTCATCGATTTGCGCTCTTTCATAACGACATTATCGACGTCACCAATTTTATTACCATCGACGTAAGAGTCGCCTGAAATGACTGATTCACCTTTAGTAATATGATTGTTTTTCATATTTAAAACGTCACCATTACTCAAGATAAAAGTATTTTCTTTAGGAATGTCACACATAATACCAATATCGGCATGTTTTTTTAACATTCGATATTCACCATGAATAGGCATAAAATATTTTGGTTTCATTAACCTAATCATTAATTTTAGTTCTTCTTCACTAGCATGACCGGAAGTGTGAATATCACTTAAAGATGTATTAGTATATACTTTTACGCCTCTTAAATAAAGTTTATTAATAGTTCTAGAAATACTAATGGCATTACCAGGTATAGTTGAAGAAGAGAATACAACTGTATCGTTTCCTTTTAATTTTATTTGTTTATGACTACCGTTAGCAATTCTACTTAAAGCAGCTAAAGGTTCTCCTTGACTACCAGTACATAAAAGACATACTTTATGATCTGGCATACTGTTAGCTTCTTCTGGAGTAATAAATATATCTTTATTCTTAATATATCCGCCTTCGATAGAAATCTCAATATTGTTATTCATACTTCGACCAAAAATGGCAATTTTACGATTGTTTCTTCTGCAAGTATCGACAATATGTTTTAAACGATAAATATTTGAAGCAAAAGTAGCAATTATAATTCGTCCGTGATGTTTTTTAAAAATATCTGATAAAGCTTCATCGACTTTTGATTCACTAGCTGAAAATCCTTCATTTAAAGCATTTGTACTATCACTTAATAATAAAGTTACTCCCTTTTTACCAATTTCAGCCATTTTGTGCAAGTTGGCCATAGGACCAATTGGTGTTAAGTCAAACTTAAAATCACCAGTTGTCACAACAGTTCCATTTGGTGTGTGAACACAAATACCGTGACTATCAGGTATCGAATGAGTAGTCATAAAAAACTCGACCATCATATGCTTAAATTTGATTTTAGATTTTTCATTATAAACAAATAAATTTTTATATTGAATATTTTTTTCTTCTAATTTCTTCTTTATCAATCCGACAGCTTGATTTGGAGCATAGATAGCAGGAATGTTGACATGTTGAAGTAAAAATGGAATTGCTCCAATATGGTCTTCATGACCGTGAGTTATAAATAAAGCTTTAATCTTTCTTTCATTTTTCTTTAAAAAAGTAAAATCAGGAATTATATAATCGATTCCTGTTACATCATCAGGAAAAGTTACTCCCGCATCGATAATGACAATTTCATTTTCATGCATCACACAATACATATTTTTTCCTACTTCGCCTAAACCACCTAAGGCAAATACTTTGCTGACATTTTCTTTAAACATTAAGTCCTCCTTTCTATAAGAATATAACTACCTAATTATACATTGTTTTGCTAGTTTTGTCAAAAAAATGGACATAGATATTTTTTTTTGATATAATTATTTAAGGTGAAACAAATATGGGATTATTTGATAAATTTAAACAGATTTTTGATAAAAAAAACAAAAAAGAATTAGACGATTATGAACAAGGTTTACACAAAACTAGTAAAGAATTTGTCAATAAAATTAATTTGTTGAGTAGCAAATATAAAAAGGTAAGTCCAGAGTATTTCGATGAGTTAGAAGAAATATTTATCATGGCTGATATTGGCGTTGAAACGGTTATGAAATTTATTGATAAGTTGAAAAAAAGGGTTAAAACAGAAAATATTGTCGATTCCAAGGATTTGATGGATATCATTATTGATGAAATGTTTATTATTTACGTTAACAATGATATTATTGTCAATAAGATAAATTATAGCGAAGAAGGACCTACAGTTATTTTGTTTGTTGGTGTTAATGGAGTGGGTAAAACTACTAGCATCGGAAAAATTGCTCATCGCTTAAAAAATCAAGGTAAGAAAGTTTTGTTAGTAGCTGGCGATACTTTTAGAGCAGGAGCGGTGGAACAAATTATCGAATGGGGTAATAAAATTGGATGTGATGTTGTATCTAAAGATACTCAAGACGCTTCTAGTGTTATATTTGATGCTTTAAATAAAGCTAAAACTGAAAATTACGATGTTGTTTTAATCGATACTGCTGGAAGATTACAAAACAAAATTAACTTGATGAATGAATTAGATAAAATAAACAAAGTCATTGGTAAAATTATTCCTAAAGCTCCTCATGAGACATTGTTAGTAATCGATGCAACAACTGGTCAAAATGGGATTAGTCAAGCTAAGAGTTTTAAAGAAATAACTGATATAACTGGCATTATTTTAACCAAGTTAGATGGTACTGCTAAAGGTGGAATAGTTTTAGCTATTAAAGAAAATGTTGGAATACCTGTTAAGTTTATTGGTTTAGGAGAAAAGGAAGACGATCTTAAAGTCTTCGATATTGAAAAATATATATATGGATTGTTTGGAGGAGAAAATGAAAAATAAATTAGAAGTAAATACAATTGAACAAATTACGATGTTATTACAAATTACATTGGCAATATTTTTAGTTATGTTTGGAGTTGCTAGCTTTTTTGAAGCAGAATTGTTTTTGATTTGTCAAATATTAATTGGATTATTAATGTTTGTCATTGCTTATAATAATCAAAAGATCTATAAAAGAAAATATATGACACCTATTTATCTAGGGTTAGGCATAGTTATAATTGCTTCTGCTTTCTTTGCTTAATTATGGAAAACCAAATTTTATTATGTAATCTTTTTGACTATTATAGTGAGTTGTTAACCGATAAACAAAAACAGTATTTTAAAGATTATTATTTTGATAATCTTAGCTTAAGTGAACTGAGTGAAAATTATGATGTTAGTCGTAACGCGATTCATAAAACTTTGAAGGATGCTGAAGAAAAATTATTTTACTATGAAGAAAAATTACGATTATTAGAAAAAAACAAAAAAATAAAAAAAATCATCAGTAAACTAGATGATAATTTAAAAAACGAAATTTTAGATTTGATTTAAACATTTACCTTGGAATTATTTTCAGTAAATAGTTGTTTTACACTAATATTTAATGCTTTGGCAATTTTAGAAAATGTATTAAAGGTGATATTTTTAAATTCTTTTCCTGATTCAATTTGTTTGATATATGAAACACTTAAATCCGCTTTTTCTGCCAATTGTTCTTGAGTCATATTTGCTTTATGACGGTAATACTTAATATTTCGTGTCAGAATAGCGTATTCATCTAAATTATTCATTTTATCACCTCTAAATTGGAAAAAATTACCAATAATATTTTCTCATAAAATAACGCATTTTACAGTACACTAATGGTGTACTTTGTGCTATAATTGTTATGAGGAGTTGTTGTATGAATTTAAAATTGAAACAGACTAGACAAAAAAAGGGATATACTACTAAATATATGGCAGAACAATTGGGAATAAGCAAACCTTTTTATTCGCAAATAGAAAATGATCGAAGAAGTTTATCTTATAAAATGGCGGTTAAGATTGCTGATATTAGAACCTTTTAAAGAAAGAATTAAATAATTCTTTTTTTTATCGTTCAAATATGATATTATATATTAAGAAATGGAGTGGATGATTTATGGATATTTCCTTATTACCACTTGATAGTTTTGTTGTCATTAATAAAACTATTTTAAATGATCAAGATCGTTTAATTTTAAATCTTTTATACCAACCGTTAATAGGTAGTATTGCAATTAATTTGTATTTAACTTTGTGGAGTTTTTTAGATCGTAATAAAATTAATTCATCTGGTAATGACCATAATGATTTAGTTATAAGCATGCAAATAAAATTAGAAGATATCAAAGAAGCAAGGGAAAAATTAGAAGGAATTGGTCTTATTAAAACATATTTAAAAAAAGGTGATGTTAATAGTTATATATACGAATTATATAGTCCTTTATCAGCCTTTGAATTTATTAATAATCCAGTTTTAAATACAGCTTTATATAATAATTTAAGTCGTAAAGAGTATAAAAGAATTGTTGAATTTTTAACTGTACCTAAGATTGAATTAAAAGGATATAAAGATATATCTTGTGGTTTTAAAGATATTTTTAGTTTTGTTAGTTCTGATAAAATAGGAAATGAAAATATAAAAAAAATAAATCATTTAGACTTATCATTTGAATCTAATATTAATTTTAATGATATTTTAAGTTCTATTCCAGAGCCGATGTTAAATTTAAAAACTATTACTAAGGAAATTAAAGAATTGATATCACAATTGGCTTTTATTTATAACATGGATAATGATGAAATGGGTGAAGTAATAAGAAATAGTATTGTCGATTGTAAGATTGATATTAGTCTATTGAAAGAAAATTGTCGTAGTTTTTATAAATTTGAAAATAGAGGAAAAATACCAAAATTAATTTATCAAAATCAACCACTATATTTAAGACAAGAAACGATAGGAACTGATAAAAAATCAGTATTAATTAACCAATTCGAAACATTAAGCCCATATGAATTTTTAGAGTTAAAGCAAGATTCCAAACCTAGTTCTAAAGATTTAGAAATAGTTGAGGATTTAATTGTTAATCAAAAATTAAATCCCGGTGTTGTGAATGTTTTAATTGATTATGTATTAAAAATAAATAATAATAAGTTAGTTAAGTCTTTTGTCGAACAAATTGCGGTTCAGTGGAAAAGAAGTGATATTAAAACTGTTAAAGATGCTATCGATATTGCTTTAGTTGAATATGACCAAAAAAATATCAAAAAACAAAATAAAAAAGTTAAAATAGTCGAAACTGTTCCTGATTGGATTAATCAAAATATTAATGATGAGTTATTGAGCGATGAAGAATTAGAAGCTTTTGAAAAGGAGTTAGGACGATGATTAATTTGAAAGATAATATTAAATGTGATTATGGTAAATTAAAAGAATCTTATCAAAAGTCATTACAAAATCAAGAATTTAAGGATTTTGTTTCCAAATTAAAGATTAATGATACTTTGCTTATGAAATATACTTCAGCATTAGAAGACAGTTGTATAGAATATAATCATTGTTTAAATTGTCAAGGATTAAGCGAGTGTCAAAATAAGTTGTTAGGGTATGCTTATTTACCTAAAGTTGTCGATAAAACTTTACAATTTCATTATAAACCATGTCGATATAAAAAAAATAATGACAAAAAATATAGTTATTTAAAAAATGTTAAATATTATGATTTGCCAACTTCTTATTTAGACGCTAATTTTAGTAAAATTGATAAAAGATTAGTAAGTAGAAAACAAGCGATTACTTGGCTAAACAATTTTATAAATAACCAAGGTAGTAAAGGTATTTATTTAACTGGTAATTTTGGTTGTGGTAAAACATATTTAATTGTTGCTACTTTTAATGAATTAGCTAAAAATGGAATTAAATCAGCAATTGTTTTTTGGCCAGAGTTCTTAAGAAATTTAAAATCATCTTTTGCAACTGATTATGAAGATAAGTTAGATTATATTAAAAATGTTCCCTTACTATTGATAGATGATTTAGGTGCTGAAGTTTCTACCTCTTGGTCTAGAGATGAAATATTATGTCCTATTTTACAACATCGAATGGATAATAATTTAGCCACTTTTATTACTTCTAATTTAAATTTAAGTAATTTAGAGCAACATTTAGCGCAAACTAAAGATGGCGTTGAGATAGTTAAAGCAAAAAGAATTATTGAAAGAATTAAATTTTTAACCGAAGAAATTGAAATGATTGGTCAAAACATGAGAAAATAAACTCATGTTTTTTGGTACAAATACATATACAACTATTATCTTACAACATATTATAAAATAGGTAAGGGGGATTAAAATGTTTAATAAAAGAGGATGCTGTTGTAATAAAGGAATGATGCAACCAGTAGAGCCTATTTATGAACCTATGATTAATAATTGTGTAGAAAAGGATTTTTATTGTGAAGTACCACATATTTGTCCGATTAATACTCACACGATAAATAGAGTTCATTATGTTCATAGTTACACTCCAAAATATACATGCACTGAAGAAACACAAATTATCAACGATGATTGTGGATGCAATGGTATGTTTAGATAAAAAGTAGGTTAGTAGATTAACCTACTTTTTTAGATACTCTTCTAAGGTAATTTTTTTATTATAAATTTCATTAGCTGCTTCTATTCCAACATAACGATAATGCCATGGTTCATATTTAAATCCTGTTATATCTTCTTTTCCTTTAGGATATCTTAAAATAAAACCGTATTTATGTGCATTGTCTTTTATCCAAATAAAAGCTTTACTATTTTCAAAATTATCATAATCTTTATTTTCGCCTTCAACATCTAAAGCAAGACCAGTTTGATGTTCAGAATGTCCTGGTTTGGCAGAACAATCCAAAGCATATTCTAGTCCTTTTTCTTCGACGTAGTAGTTAAATAATTGATTTTGATAATTATAATCGCGATAAGCTGAAACAGCGACAATTCGATATCCTAGTTTTGAGGCATCTTCACTTAAAGATTCAAAAGCAATACGAGCTTCTTTCTTTAGGTATTTATCACTATTAGCATATTTTAATGAAATACTTTCTAAATCTTTTGGTACATAATTAGCTTGTAACTGGTTATTTTTATTAACTAAAACTAATAATTCATCAGGATTATTTATTAATTTAATTTCTTTATAAAATTTATCTTTTATATTGACGTCTTTAGTAAAAAAAAGTAAAATTAAAATCGTTAAAACAATATAATAAGCTTTTTTTAAATTTTTCTCCATAAGTTATTCACCTAATAAATTATATGCGATAAAATTGATTTGGTAATATAATTTATTGCTACAAAATATTTAACTATGGTATAATGATTGTGGTGAAATAAATGAAAAAAAATTGGAAATACTTAAGTTTAATTTTATTAGTTGCGATTATAACGATGCTCCCAATGTTTACGAGCAGTTATAAATCAAGTCATGATACAAAATTTCATTTAATAAATGTTGATAAATTAACTGATCAAATTAGAGAAGATTTTTTCTTTCCTAGTAATGTCGTTGGTTATATTGGTAATGATTTAGGATACGGAACAGAAATTTTTTATCCACCTTTAGGTCACTATGTGACAGCATACATCAATGTTATATTTGACAACCCAACCATCAGTATTAGAATAACTCATTTCTTAGGATTATTTTTCTCTGGTGTTGCTATGTTTTTCCTATCAAAAAGATTATCGAAAAATAATTGGATTGGATTATTATCAGCAGTTATTTACATGTTGTTCCCTTATCGTTTATCTGATATTTATATAAGGGATGCTTTAGGCGAAAGTTTAATTTTTGTTTTTATTCCACTTATTTTCTTAGGATTATATGAATTATTTAATAATAAAACAAAAAGATTTTATCCTTTATTCATCGTTGGCTATGTTGGAGGAATGCTATCACACCTTACGATGATGTGTTATTTAACTGTTATAATTTTGATATTTTTAATAATTAAATATAAAACAACACTTAAATATATAAAACAATTTTTATTGGCTTCAGTATTCATTTTAGCTATTACATCACCATTTATAGTTGGATTATTACAACAAAGAATATTAGGTAATTACAATGTTTTTGTCGATGGAGTAATGGTTCAAGGTACTTGGGGTAATGGTCTTAATCCTTTTGATTATATTTTAGTATTTAGAAATATGGGTGATCAAAATGTTAAATATTACATCGATTTAATTACACTTATTTTATTAGTTTTAACATTTAAAAATTATAAAAAATACAACAATAAATTTTATAAATATATTTTAATATTTGGCATTATTAGTTTTGTTATTTCTACAGTTTTGTTTCCATGGGATATTTTGCCAAAGTCATTTAGATTAATTCAATTTCCTTGGCGATTTGCAACATTTGTAGCTGTATCTATAAGCGTTTTAGCGCCTCTTTGCATCAGTAAATTTAAAGATAAGAAGATGTTAAGTATTATTTTAATAGTGGTAATGGTTTTGTTATCGCAACCTAATCTAAAACAAGCTTCCGATGAAGTTATCGATATGTCTAATATTGAACACTGGTATGGTATGGGATGGCAAAGAGAATATTTACCAGTTAATGCTGTTGATAATATGGAGTATTTTGATAATCGAAATCAAGATATTATCATAAAAAATGGCGAAGGTAATATTGAGATTGTTGAAAATAATGTTCCTTATTTAGAATTTAAAATTGAAGGAAATGTGACTATAGAGTTACCAAGATTATACTATATTGGTTATAGTTTAAAAGATCAAAACAATAAAAACATAGAAATATATGAAAATGAAAATGGCTTTATTGAAACTAATCTTACAAGTGGTACTTATAAATTAGATTTTACCGGAACTAATTTTGATAAAATAGCTCGTGTTGTTTCAATAGTTAGCATTTTAGGATTAGTAGTGTTTGTATGGAGGAAAAAATGAAAATAAGTATTATTGTACCTTGTTATAATGAAGAAGAGTCTTTACCTATTTTTTATGAAGAGATAAATAAAGTGAAAAAAGAAATGAAAAAAGTTAAATTTGAATTAATTTTTATTAATGATGGATCTAAAGATCGAACTTTGGAAATTTTAAGAAATTTAGCAAAAGAAGATAAAAATGTCAGATATATATCTTTTTCTAGAAATTTTGGTAAAGAAGCTGGAATACTAGCTGGTTTAGAAGCTTCAACTGGTGATTATGTTTGTATGATGGATGTTGATTTACAAGATCCACCACATTTATTAATCAAAATGTATGATACTTTACAAAATACTGATTATGACTGTGTTGCTACTAGAAGTATATCAAGAAATGGTTATTCATTTTTCAGGAAATTATTTACTAATTGGTATTATAAGATAATTAATAAAATTTCTAAAACAGAAATTGTCGATGGGGCAAGAGATTTTAGATTGATGACTAGACAAATGGTCGATGCCATATTATCTTTAAAAGAATATAACCGTTATTCTAAAGGAATTTTTAGTTGGGTTGGTTTTAAAACTAAATGGTTGACTTTTGAAAATACCGAAAGAGTAGCAGGAACTACTAAATGGAATTTTTGGAAATTGTTTGCTTATTCGATGGAAAGTATTGTTGGTTTTTCAACAGTACCACTTTTAATTTCATCTATAGCTGGTATTTTGTTTTGTTTGATATCATTTATTATGATTATAGTTATTATTTTTAAAACATTAATGTTTGGTGATCCAGTTGCTGGTTGGCCTAGTTTGGTTTGTATCATATTTTTTGTAAGTGGTATCCAATTATTCTGTTTAGGAATAATCGGCCAATATTTATCTAAAACCTATTTAGAAGTTAAAAATCGTCCAATATATATAGTTAAGGAAACAGAAAAAGATGTTAAATAAATTATTAGAATTGTATAAAAAATATAAGGAAATAATCAATTATCTTATTTTTGGAGTTTTGACCACTGTAGTATCGATTGGTACATACGCTTTATTTACAAAACTGTTTTCTATCAATTATTTAGTTAGTAACATTTTATCATGGATTTTAGCTGTTTTATTTGCTTTTATAACTAACAAATTATTTGTCTTTGAAAGTAAAAGTAAGGATAAAAAACAAGTTACTAAGGAAATGATTAATTTCTTTTTCTTTAGAATTATCTCTTTAGGAACTGAAATGATTATTATGTATACATTTGTAGATTTATTATCTATTAATGATTTGATAACTAAAGTGATTGCTCAAATAATTGTCATTTTAAGTAATTATATTTTTAGTAAAGTATTTGTATTTAAAAAAAATTAGTCAAGTCTATTCTTGTTTGAGAATAGATTTTTTGATATAATTTTATTAGGTGAATAATATGAAAAAGAAGAAAAAAAATATGACTGGTAAAATAATTTTATTTGTCATTTTAGCTATTATTGTTATTTGTTTGTTTTTATTTTTAAATAAGGATAAATCCGATGAACCAACTGTTGATGAACCAGGAACAAGCGAAGAAAATCCTCAAGGTGGAGATTCTGAAGAAATTGTTGATCCAGTTGGTACAAGTTACTTAAATGAGATAACTTATACGGAAAAAGTTACTAAGGATGTTGAAAAAGTAGTCGTTGAATTTTTGGATGTTTATTATAATTCAATAAAAAAATTGGAAGAAAATGATATGACATATTTATTTAAGGATAGTTCTTCAGAAGCAGCTTTGATAAATCAGACGGCTTTATCTCTTTTGGTTGAAACTAGAAAATTAAAACCAAATGATTTAAAATTAGATAAAGCAAAGTATGATTTGGATTTTATTAGTGTTAGTGAAAACGGTGATATAGTAACTTTAACTGTTTTGGAAAACAATTATTTAAATTTTAATTTTATGAAAGAAATTGAGTCGAAAGTTTATAACATTAAAAATGAATTTACTTTAGAAAAAGTTGACGATACTTATAAAATAGTTAATTATAAAAAAGTTCAAGATTTTTATGTTATGATTACTGATTTATATGATGGTGGTGGTAAGGAAGAATTAGATAAAATTAAATCTGATTATTTAGATTTAATAGAAAACAAATTAGAAAAGGATCGTTCAGATTATAATGATTTTTTAAATGGTACTGGGATAAATCGAAAAACTTGTGATCATCCATATAATCGTGATAAAGCTTTAGAACATGTTTTAAAATGGGTTAATAGAAGAGATCCTGAATGGATAGAATTTGATTCAAATTGTCAAAATTTTGCGTCACAAGTATTGTATAGTGGAGGAATTCCAATGGATCATTATGGTAGTGCTGGTAAATATTTACAGTGGAAATTATATGATGGAAGTTATAATGAAGCTGAAGTAGATAAGGGTTATGTTTATACTTGGACATATGTGCCTTACTTTTATACTTACGTTAAAGATAATACTGGTTACGGTTTATGTGCGGATGTTGATGTTAATCTTTATTATGCTGAAGCAGGCGATGTTATTCATGTGGGAACAACAGGACCTACAAGACATGCATTAGTCGTAATAGGAGATTATAAAGTCGATGGTAAAACGGTGGATATATTAGTTAATTCTAATACTGTTGATCTAGAAAATTATCCAATATCTGCGTATTCTTATCCTTATCTTAGCTTAATTAAAGTATATGGGTGGAATGAATGAAAGAAAAGGTAAAAAACATTATTATTATAGTTTTAATAATTGTTTGTATTTTTGCTTATAAACAAATAGATGAGGAAGAGAATATCGAAATAGCAATGCAATTAAGCATTGTTTTTTTTATCAATGAAAATTTACTTTGAATTAACAAATTCTATTGACACTAATTTTTTACTATGATAATATTTGTTTGTAGGAGTTAATAATTTTAGAAAGGAGGATTTTCATGAAAAATAAACTAGATACAATTAGTAATTTGTTTGAAGGCAGTGAAATAAGAAGTGTTTGGGATTCTGAAAAAGAAGATTACTATTTTAGTATAATAGATGTTATTAGTGCATTAACTAATAGTAATGTGCCTAAAAGATATTGGTCAGATTTAAAAAGAAAGCTCATCGAAGAAGGAAGCCAACTGTACGAAAACATCGTACAGTTGAAAATGAAAGCTTCTGATGATAAAATGCGTATTACTGATACATTAGATACAAAAGGAATATTAAGATTAATTGAATCTGTTCCATCACCTAAAGCAGAACCATTTAAACTTTGGTTAGCTTCTTTAGGTAGTGAGAGAATCGATGAGGTGTTTGATCCTGAAAAAGCGATAATTAGAGCTGTTAATTATTATCGTAATCGAGGATATAACGATGAATGGATAGAATCAAGACTAAAAGGAATTTTAAATCGTAATAAATTAACTGATGTATGGAAAGCAAATGGCATTGTCGAAAATTATGAATATGGTATTTTAACTAACGAAATATATCAAGCTTGGTCAGGTATGAAGGCAAATGAATATAAAAAATTTAAAGGAATTAGAAAAGAATCGTTAAGAGACAACATGAATGATATTGAAATAGCTTTAACTGATTTAAGTGAAATAGCAACTCGTGAGTTAGTTAAAAAACATAAACCACATGGATTAGAACAAAATAAAAAAATAGCTAAAATGGGTGGAGACGTTGCTAAAGTAGCTAAAGACGATATCGAAGAAAAATTAGGAGAATCTATAATAAGTAAAAATAATAATTTATCTTATCAATATTTAAAAGATAATTTAATTGAAAATTAATTAAACCCCTCATTATTAAAAAATGAGGGGTTGTTTTAACAAGCCTTTTTATATTCACAATAGTAAGCATAATATTCATCGTAAGTTAAGCCACTTTCTTTAACTTTAGTAGCTAAATCTTTTCCAACATAACGATAATGCCATGATTCATAATTATATCCAGTAATATATTCTTTATCTTTAGGATATCTTAAGATAAATCCATATTTGTGAGCATTTTCTTGTAACCATCTAAACTCATCGGTATTTTCAAACTCGTTGCCTTGGACACCGTCAGAAACAATATCTAAAGCTAGACCTGTTTGATGTTCGGAAAATCCTGGTCTTGATGCATAGTCATCATTTGACATATTATATTCATTTTCTTGATCTTCAAAAGTCCGATATGATGAATTAACTAATAAAACTAACCCTTTTTTATTAGCTGCATTCCACATATTAATATAATTATCATATACTTCTTTTTTAGTTGAATGTCCTTCATAAGCATACCAATTACTGATAGAAACAATATCATTTGGTAAGTAATCTTCTTTTAAGTAATGAAATTTATTGACTAACATTTTAATACCATCATCTAAATTGGTTTCTTTAGTGTTAGTGTACCATTCATTATCAGCACCAACATTAACAATACTAATAATATCATCAATATTATCAGTTTTAGGGGAATAAGCTATATATCTATCTAAATTATCAGGAATATAATATGTTGCATTTAAAATGCTCACTAGTTTTTGATTATATTCCATATTTAATATTTTTTCGATATCAGTTTCACTTAGTTTTTCAATAATAACTGTTATATCTTCTTTAGAATATCCTAATTCTTTTAAAGCTTTTTCTGTTTTGTTGGTATTTTGAATAATTAAAATAATTCCAACAACAATAATAACAAATAAAATTACAAATATTAATCTTTTAATCGTGTTTTTATCCATAATCACACCTATCTTTCTTAAAATAATTATACTATATTGAAAAAATATTGTCCATTGAAATAATAAAAATTGACAATATTTTTTTGATATGTTAGAATAACAACGATATGAGGGGAGTTTATATATGATCGATGAAAAACAAATTACAGGAAAACCAAGTATAGATAAGCCTTGGTTGAAATGGTATTCTAATGAAGCATTAGATGCAAAGGTATCTAACATGAAATTTTATGATTATATGAAATTGCGCAATAGGAATAATTTAGAGGGAATTGCTCTAAATTATTTTGGACATAAAATTCCATATATAGAAATGATTATTGAAATTGAAAAAACTGCTGCTGCTTTTGAAAAAATGGGTGTTAAGCCGGGTGAAATTGTTACTTTTTGTACGCCTACATTACCTGAGACGATTTATGCAATATATGCATTAAATAAAATAGGAGCAACGGCTGCTTTAATTGATCCTACAACCAATATAGAAAGAATAGCTGACTTTATAAAACTATTTGATTCAAAGCATTTAATAATGGTGGATATAGCTTATCCAAAATTTGAAAAATTTTTAAAAGATACAAAATTAGATAATACAATTGTTATCTCACCACGCGATTCTTTATCACCTTTGATGAAACTAGGATATGATGCTAAAAAAATGGTAACTGATATAAAGAAGGAAACTACCAAACTTGATGTTCCATATGGCGATTATTACATTAGTTGGAAACAATTTAGAGAACTCGGAAAGGATTTTCAAGCTACAGATGTACCTTATAAGCCAGATTCTCCAGCAGCAATTGTTCTTACAAGTGGAACTACGGGTATACCTAAAGGTGCAATTATATCAAATGAAAATCTTAATGCAATTGCTTTAGAACAAGGATATTGTACTAATATGGAAAAAAATGACACATTTTTAAATATTATGCCACCATTTATAGCATATGGTCTTGTATGTGGTATAAATAATGTTTTGTGTAACGGATTAGAAATGATTATTATTCCGAAATTTGAGAAAGGTGATAAAAAACCAACTGTTAATGGTGTAACACCTAAAATAGATAAAGCTAACACTTTTGATACCCTCTTATTAAAACATAATCCACAACATGTTTTAGGTGTCCCTAATTTTTATGCTAAATTGTCTGAAAGTGATAAAGCTGACAAATTAGATTTATCTTTCTTAAAATGTTGTATAGCGGGTGGAGATACCTTTCATTCAAAAAAAGAAGAATTAATTAATGATTTTTTAAAAGCTCATCATAGCGAGGTATTGATTAATAAAGGATATGGAATGACTGAATTATGTTCTGTTGCCACTTATACAATCGATTCTAATACAAATAAATTAGGAAGTGTTGGAATACCAGTTATGTTAAATAATGTTAAAATTCTCGATTTAGAAACTGGTAAAGAGTTAGGATATAACCAAATTGGTGAATTATATGTTAGTGGACCTGGTGTTATTTTAGGTTATTTTGGAAATGACCAAGAAACTAAAAAAACATTCATTACTGATGAAAATGGTGTCAAATGGGTAAAAACTGGTGATTTGTTCAGTATGGATGAGGATGGAGTGTTATTTTTCCATGGTCGAATTAAAAGAATGATGATTAGACCAGATGGTCATAATGTGTTTAATGAACCAATTGAAGAAGTGTTATTGTCGCATGAGGCTGTTTCGGATTGTGCTGTTGTTGGAGTAGAAGATGAAAAAACTAATGGTGAAATACCTTCGGCTATTGTAGTTTTAAAGGAAGAATATCGTGATTTGAAAAATGAAGTTGAACAACAGTTAAGACATTTATCTTTAGAAAAATTACCTGAGCGTGATGTCGCATTAGATTACTATTATACAGATGCATTACCATATACTTTAGTTAGTAAAGTTGATTATCAAAAATTAAAAAAAGATATAAAAGATAAAATATTAGTTAAAAATAGTTGATAAATTTAAAGAGATTATTCTCTTTTTTTTTAATATTTCTTTGCTTTTTAATTGTTTGGATGTATAATTATAATAGGATGGTGGATGCATGAATAATTTTTTTACAATTTGTAGCGTTTTTTATAGCGTACTGTTAACAATTTTATATTTTAAAAAACCTCGCTTAGTAACTTTAGAAACGAAATTATATTCTTGGTTAGTTTTATTTAACTTATTAACTACTATTATTGCTACAAGCTGTTACTATACGATAATGTACCGTGATTATATCCCAATTTTAAATTTTATTATTTCTAAAATGTTAATTGCGCTATATTTTGTTTGGACAACCATGTTTACAGTATATGTTTATATTATAAGTAGTAAAAAGAATATAAACATTGAAAGTATAAAAGGAAAAGAAAAAGTTGGTGGATTAGTTTTATTAATTTATAACATAATTATTATTGGTTTAATTTATATTTTACCTCTTTATTACCCTGATTCTAACGTGATATATTCTTATGGTCCAAGTGCTAATATAATTTACGTGATTTGTGGAGTTTATATGTTTTTTTGGGCAATTAGACTTATTTATAACTATAAAAATTTTAAAAGTAAAAAGAATCTGCCGGTTATTATCTTTATGATATTTATGTTTGTTTCAATGATTGTTCAAAAATTAATCCCTGGATTGTTACTTATAACAGCTACTGAAACTTTTGTTACTTTTCTTATGTATTTTACGATTGAAAATCCAGATGTTAAAATGATAAATTCTCTAAATTTAGCTAAAGATACAGCTGAAAAAGCGAATCGTGCTAAATCGGACTTTTTATCTAGTATGTCACATGAAATCAGAACGCCTTTAAATGCCATTGTTGGTTTTTCTGAGTGTATTGTTAATGCAGATAATTTAGAAGAAGCAAAAGAAGATGCTAGTGATGTTATTAGTGCTTCTAAGACATTATTAGAAATTGTTAATGGAATTTTAGATATTTCTAAAATAGAAGCTGGGAAATTAGAACTTGTAGAAGCAGATTATAGTACTAAGAAATTATTTGATGATGTTGTAAAACTTATTCAAGTAAGAATTGGTGATAAGCCACTAAATTTTAAAGTCAACATTGCTGAAGATTTACCACCAGTTTTATATGGAGACCATACGAATGTAAAAAAAATATTAATAAACTTACTCACTAATGCTGTTAAGTATACTGATCAAGGATTTATTAGCTTAGATGTTAAATGTGTAAAAAATGATGATATTTGTAGATTAATAGTTTCCGTTAAAGATAGTGGTCGTGGTATTAAACAAGAAGATATAGGTAAATTATTTTCTAAGTTTCAAAGAGTTGATGAAGATCGCAATACGACAATTGAAGGAACTGGTCTAGGATTAGCTATTACTAAACAATTAGTCGAGATGATGAATGGTAAAATAGTTGTAAATAGCATTTATAATGAAGGTTCTGAATTCAAAATAGCGATTGATCAAAGATTATCTTTAGCTAAAATAGAAGAAGAAAAAGAAGACAATGATAACGTAGATGTAGATTTAACTAATAAAAGAATATTAGTAGTTGATGATAATAAGTTAAATTTAAAAGTTGTTCAGAAACTATTAGTTAAGTATAATCCAATTATTACAACTGTTGAAAGTGGAATAGAATGTCTTAATTTAATTACTAATGGTAATAAATATGATTTGATTTTATTAGATGATATGATGCCTAAAATGCGTGGAACCGAAACTTTAATAAGATTAAAGAAAATACCAGGTTTTAATATTCCGACAATTGCTTTAACTGCTAATGCTATTAATGGTATGAAAGAACAATATTTAAAAGATGGTTTTGATGATTATTTATCTAAGCCGATCGAAAAAAATGAGTTACTCCATATTTTGAAAAAATATATTGTAAATTCTGATAAAATAACGGTTAATGTTACTAATCCTTCAACTGATAGTATTAATTCCGATGTGATTAGTTATAAAGATTATAGCAATAAAAAGATTTTAATTGTTGATGATAATAAAATTAATATCACTATTGCTATTAATTTCTTGAAACCATATAAATTTATGATTGAATCATGTTTAAGTGGAATTGATTGCTTAAATTTAATCAATAGTGGCAAAGTTTATGATTTGATATTTGTCGATATTATGATGCCAGAAATGGATGGAGTTACATTATTAAATAAATTAAAACAAATCCCTAATTTTTCAACTAAAGTAATAGCACTAACAGCTGATGCTGTTGAAGGAGCAAAAGAAAAATATTTAGGTTGTGGCTTTGATGGATATATTGCTAAACCAATAGATAGGAAAGAATTAAATAGTATTCTTGATGATATATTTAGTAATTCTAATACTATCAAAAATAATATTGAATATTTAAAACAAAATGGTGTGGATATTGACAAATCTTTAGAACTACTAGGAGATATTAATACTTATAATGATTTATTAAAAGAATTTATGGCGACAATAAAAGATAAGGTTAACAATTTATATAGGTATAAAAATAATAATGATTTAGTTAATTACGCAATATTAGTTCATTCACTGAAAAGTGATAGTCGTTATTTAGGATTTACCAAATTAGCTGACATTGCTTTAAACCACGAATTAAAAAGTAAAGAAAATGATTTAACTTATATTAATAATAATTTTAACTTATTATTAAATGAGGTAAGAGAAGTAATTAATATAGCTAATAAATATTTAAATTAAGTCTTAATGGCTTAATTTTTTATATACTAATTTAACTTATGATATAATGATAATATAGAAAAGAGGTAGCAAATGAAGTTAGTACCTATACCTAGTGATAAATTTGAAGATTATCGAATTAATGCTATATTTGATTGTTATAAATGGGATCCACAGTTTTTAGATAGTAACACATTAGCTCGTTATGTTTTAGTGATAACCGAAGAAGAATGTCAAGAAATAGCAAAGTTGACAGAAACTTTAGATTTGGAAACGAGAAATGCTGAAATTTTTTTAAATAATCATTTAGAATTGGCTAAATCTCTTATGTTACCAAAAAAAATATATAATGAATTAAAAATGATGACTAATTATGATGAAAATAGGCATATTCGTTTAATGCGTTATGATTTTCATCCAACAATTGAAGATACTTGGGCAGTAAGTGAAGTTAATAGCGATGTACCTGGTGGTTTTGCTGAAGCTTCGCTATTGCCAGAACTAGCTATTAAAACTTTAAATAATAAAAATTATTATAGTATTAATTTTGGCGATATTTTAGCACATGCATTATCTGAAAAAATAAAGAAGAAAGGTACTATTATGTTTGTTCATTGTACTTCTTATAGTGATGATCGACAAGTGATGCAATATATTGGAGACAAGATGGAATCTTTAGGATTTAAATCACTTTATGGAGCAGTTGATCATTTGAAATTCGAAAATAAGGAGGCAATAAGTATTTTAGATGGTTATGAAGGTAAAGTTGATTGCATATTTAGATTTACGCCTTTAGAATGGTTAAAAGATATCAAACCTAAAACATGGAGTGGATATTTTAATACTATTACACCATCTTGTAATCATCCAATCGCTATATTTGCCCAGACTAAAAGGTTTCCTTTAATTTGGAAGAATTTAGAAAAAAATGGAATTAAGTTAGATACATGGAAAAAATTATTACCAGATACTATTGAAGTAAAGAAGGCTAAAAATAAAGAAGATTATATTTATAAGCCTGCTTGTGGAAGAGTAGGCGAAAAAATAGCAATTAAAGAAGCTTGCTCAAGTGATGAATATAAAGAAATATTAAAAGATGTTAAAAAGCATCCCAATAATTATTTAGCGCAAAAAAAGTTTATTAGTCGTCCTTTAAAAGGAATTGATAATGAAGAATTTCATGTTTGTTTAGGCTCTTATACCGTTGATGGCAGACATGCTGGATTTTATGCTAGAATAAGCGAAAAA
Source organism: uncultured Bacilli bacterium (assembly GCA_944371305.1). Taxonomy (GTDB): domain Bacteria; phylum Bacillota_I; class Bacilli_A; order RF39; family UBA660; genus Faecisoma. Next base: position 36,681 of record CALVXM010000010.1, read on the forward strand.
AATAGAATTGATTCTGATGCTAAAGATATACCTGTAGTAATCGAAAGGAGTAAGAAAAATGACTAATAAAGAAGTATATAAAATATGGGCTCCTAGTGGTTGTGATTGGGTAGATTGGGTAAGACCAGTTCCTTTTATTGGCATTAATGAACATCTCAATTATCACGAAGTTATCGATTACACAATTCCTAAAATAAATTATATTAAAGTAAAAATGAATGATACAGTACTAATAATTGATACTCAAGGTGTGAATAGTGTCAAAGAAGGAATTGCTTTGGCTAAATTAGGTTATCGTCCAATTCCGATATTTAATGGAACTAATCCTCCAATAAACACGAAAAGTACTACTAATAATTTAATAATTGAGCCATTACTTGTTTGGGGAGCTTTAGAATTAAAAAATATTAAAATAGAAAATGATGCATTACCTGTTTTTCTTTTAGATAGCAATCGTTTAAATCGTTATAAATCGAGTAGAGGTATTTTTGATAATAGTTGGGATATATATCCTCAAGATATTCCTTCGAAAGAATACTTAGTAAAAAAAGGAATAAAAAAAATAATCATAAGAGGTGAAAAACTTAATAGTGATTTAAGTAAAGTATTATATAAATATCAAAAGGATATAAAAATATTATTTACAGATGGTTTTGAAGAGCCAAAAGAAATAAAAATACCTAAATTAAAAGAGACTAATTAAGGAAGTGACTAAAGTGATAAAGTTTTCAGGAAAAATAGTTCAATTTGGTTTTGGAGCAGTTGGAAAAAGTTTTTATGAAAAAGTAAAAAAAGAAATTCAATTTAATGAAAACAATTATATCGTAATTACTAAAGATAAATTTGAGTTTGAAGCTTATATAAATTTAGGAGGAATATCTACTAATTTTTATATTTATGATGTGAATAAAGATAATTTTCAAGAAATATTTAAACAGTATTTAAATTCAGGAGATTTATTGATCGACTTTGCTGATACGGTGGGAACTAAAGATATTTGTAAGTGGTGTGCGGAAAATAATATTATGTATCTTAATACTGGTGAGGCTGATTGGCCAGAAAATTGGTATAGCATTTTTGAGGAAAATATTTTAAAAAAAGAAATGCAAAAGAAATATCGAAACAATAAATATCCTATTGTTTTACAACATGGTAATAATCCTGGTTTAGTATCTCATTTTGTCAAATCAGCTCTTGAATATATTATAACAACTCAGTTTAAAAAAGATAAATATTTAAAAAAATTATTAAAAGAAAATAAGTTTAATGAAATAGCTAAAACTTTAGAACTTAAAATGATTCATGTAAATGATATTGATTTGCAAAAAATAAAAGAAGAATATAAATCCAGTAAGTTAACTAACACTTGGTGTGTTGATTCTTTCTTTTTTGAACTTTTAAGTGAAGCTACGCAAAATATTGGTACTCATGAAATAATTGACTATCAAGATAAATGTCGATTGCTAGATTTAGAAAAAGGATTTTTAGAATATAAAAAGATAGCTACTGATATGAAATGTCGTACTTTTTATCCTAATGGTTATTTTGAAGGATATTTAGTTCCTCATGAAGAAACTATTACTATTGCTAATAGTTTAGAAGTAATTGAAAATTGTAAAGTAATTTATCGTCCGTCAGTAATGTTTATTTATTTACCTTGTGAATTAGCTAATGAATATTTATTAAAATCTAAGGTTAATGATTATCCTAATTCTAATATTAATAAACCACAAGATTGTGAAAACGAAAACGGTCAAAGTATTGTAAGAGGACATATTTGTCCAAATGAGGTAGAGATTGTATATCAAGAAAAAATCGAAAAAGGGACGGAATATGTCGGAATACTACTTATTGGCAATAAATTTAATCCTGTTTGGGTTGGTAATAGAGTTGAACTATCTTATTTATATAAAAATAAAAAAGATTCATATTGGCAAACTCCGACAATTACACCTGTGGCAATGTCGGCTTTAGCAGCAGTTTGTTGGATGATTAAAAATCAAGCTAAAGGTGGAATATATTTTCCTGATGATATAATCGATTATAAATACATTTTAAAGAAAGCTGAAAAATATATTTCAAAAACAATATATAAAACATTTGATAAAAATTTAATTCAAGATAAGTTAAAAATTAATTTTAATGATATTCAATCAAAAGATTTTTTTATATACTAGGAAAGTGCTTTGCAAAATTTGTAAAGCAAAGTTATCAATAGGTGAATAATTAAAATAGTGTACAAAAGAATACACCAACCATGTCTATTAACTGATAGAAAATTCAAAAAATGATAAAATTATAAAAACTATTTACAAATATATGTTTGTATAGTATAATTGACTTACTGGTGGTGATTATATGGAAAAAATATTAAAAGGTTATGTGTTTAGATTATATCCAACTAAGGAACAGGCAATCTTAATTGAAAAAAGTATTGGCTGTTCAAGATTTATTTATAACTATTTTTTAGACATCAGCAAAGAAGAAAAAATTAATGCTTATAATTATATAAAAAAATTACCAGAATTAATAAATGAATATCTATGGTTAAAAGAAGTAGATAGTTGTTTACTTCGATGTAGTATTTTTAATTTGGATAACGCTTATCAAAAATATTTTAAAGAAAAGAAAGGTTTACCAAAATTTAAAAGTAAAACAAGAAGCCGACAAAGTTATCGGACGAATAACATAACAAGTAATTATAAAGAAAAAACATATAACAGTATCGAACTAGATTTGAATAAAAAAATAATCAAATTACCCAAATTAAAAGAAGTAGCTATTAAAGGATATCGCAACTTAAAACAAATAAATGGCAAAATTATTAATGCGACAGTTTATAAAGAAGCAAATAAATATTATGTTAGTGTTTGTGTCGAAGAATATATCAATCAACCAATAATAACACCTAAAACAATAATCGGGCTAGATTTAGGAATAAAAAATCTAGTTATAACATCCGATGGTAAAGTATATGATAATCAAAAATATATTCAAAAATATGAAAAGAAAATCAAAGGGTTACAAAAATGGTTATCACGAAGCCAAAAAGGAAGCAAAAATCGCGAAAAGATTAGATTAAAACTAGCTAGAGTCTATCAAAAGTTAAGAAATGCAAGAAAATATCTCATTCATCAAATAAGTAAAGAAATAACCGAAGAAAATGACATAATTGTGGCTGAAAAATTAAAGATAAATCAAATGGTAAAAAACTCCCATCTTTCTAAACAAATATATGATGCCAGTTGGCAAGAACTAATAAGATGTATATCGTATAAAAGTAAGTGGAAGAATAAGAAATTTTATCAAATAGATACCAGTTATCCAAGTAGTCAAATATGTAGTCATTGCGGCTATAAAAATAAGGAATTAAAAAATCTAAAGATAAGAGAGTGGGAATGCCCGAAATGTCAAAATAAAAATGAACGAGATTTAAACGCTAGTATTAATATTATGAATGAAGGGTTAAAACAGTATATGGACGAACTGCAATTCAATTAGTTTTGAATGAAATAAAAATAGGGTGGCGACCATCCGAGGCTGGTCTATGGAGAAAACTAAGTTTTCTATGAAGTAGAAAATCTTTACTGTGAAGTAAAGGCATTCAAAACTTTTTTGAATTTTGTTCTTAACAATTAAAAAGAATAATCCTTTTTTAGAATTGAAGTGATAAAGTAAAAGTAGACACATAAAAAGAAAGTGATCTACTTTTCTTTTTGATATAATAAAAATAAGGAG
>CALVXM010000011.1 GCA_944371305.1 uncultured Bacilli bacterium
GAGTGATTATATATGTTAACAATAGAAACTAAAGAATTAAAGATAAGTGATGAATTAAAAAGAAAGGTTGAAATGATATGTAGGTTTGCTAATACTTCTTATACTTTGATAAATGGAGATATTAAAAGTACAAATATTGCTTATACGAAACCTCATATATTAGAAATTAAAGATAATTATCATTTAATATTTGAAGATTATGATTATGATGATAAAAACTTTGAAATAGAAAAAATCGAGCAAATTTCAAATGCTCGATTTCATAAACTATAATTCCATTATAGTAAATACTACGCTATTGGCAGAGCCAATAACGGTGTGAAAAAGGGAAATTCCCATTTTAAAGCCTTCTAAGCATAATTTTAGCAAGGCATAAAACTAAGCAAAATTATGTTTTCTTTATTTCATTTTGTCATTTGCTAAAATCATAAAATTTTACATCACCATAATATAAAACTGTCACATCCTTTAAATAATTTGCATCATCATAAAAATATTCTTCAAAATAAGAACCACCCGATGAACAAAGCACACAATAATCATTTTTTGAAACTTTTTTGTATGAATTTAATGATTTATAATTAACAACATATAATTTTTTAAATATTGAATAATTAATAGAAGTTAATTTATTTTGTAAATTTTCAAAATTATTACCATCAATATATTTTACTACACCTTGCAAATAAGTTTTTTGCATTATCTCTTGTAAATTATTACCATCATAATATATATCTATCAAGCCTTCAATATCCCCTGAATATGAACCATAATAAAATTGATATTTATATGATGTTCCAAAATCATTGTTAATGAATTTTATTAAATCGTTTGTAATTAAATCATATTGATAATTGTCAATACCTTTTTCAGTTTGTTGTGAACCATCAATAACCACTTCAAACCATTTATTATTATATTTTGCATTAACAATAATTTCTTCATTACAACTGCTACTAAAATTATCAGAATTATCAAATGTGCATTTAGCAGTTCCAATTTCTGGGGTAAAACCATATTTACTTTCAATATATTTAATTGTATTTTCTTTTGCTTGGGCAAAATATTCTTTTCTTTTTTGTTTTTCTTCGTCAGAAAGTCCACAACCTGTAATTATTAACAACAATAACAAGCACATTCCACTATATATTATTTTCTTCATTGATTAACCTCCTCATTAATACTAGAATTAAAATTATCTTCACAATTATTAATAATATAATTTTTTATATTACTATCTTTATCAAATAATTTATTGATCGTAAGTTTTATATTTTTATATTCCGTCTTTTTGTTATTTTCAATCACATCACAAACAATATAATAATTATCTGCTTGATTTAAATCATAAGAGTAAATATTTGTAATTTTAAAAGCTTTGCCACTAAATTTATTATTATTTAGTTGGTTTAAAATATAAGTCGGATTATTTAATTTTATTAATATATTTAAATATAAAAGTTGATTTGATTCACTAAATTTCAATTTAACATTATCCTTAACATATTCATTTAAAGAATAATTTAGTTGTTTAGAAATATGTAGTTTAAATGCCTTACCTATATTTGAAAACACATAATTAGCAAAATAATTATCAGATATAAACTCTTCATCAGTTGGAGTAAATCTAATAACATTTGGAAAGACTCCGATTTTATAAAATTCCTGATTATCTTCATTTAGAATATAAGCATTACAATTAAAATATTTTTTTAACAAAAAGTATACTACCAAATTTAAGATAATAAATAATATTATCCATAAAACAAATAATATAATGCCTATTTTAGAATTAAAGCACATATAAACCAAAATAAATAAGAAACTAATATATAACATAATTAATAAAAATTTTATACATATATATCACATATCCTCCTTTAGAATAATTCATTTAAACTATTCTTTATATAATTTAAATCTATTTCTTTATTATGAAATGATAAATTAACACTGCCTATATAATTATTAGAATTATAAATATATGCTGATACTGTAGTTTCTTTATTATTAAATGGATATTTATTTTCATAGTAATTTTTAAAATTATATAGAACATTAGATAATTCATCAATTGATTTAAAATTGTTGTATTCCACTTTTATATCTGCATTACTCATATGAGTATCTAACTTTATTCGTGAATCATTAAATTCTATTATATATTTAGTTAATGCTTGTTCGTGATAATCATTTTTTAAGGCATATTCACAAGTCCCATAACTAGATTCTTCACGTATGTCATTAATTTCAAATTCAATATTAGTTGTATTAGAGATTATTTTATATTTATGTCCCTCATTTTTATCATCATCATTATCGGATTGACAATTACTTTCAACGTTTTCCACATGTTCTTTATTTAATATTTCAAATTTTTCATTAGGGAAGTTTTTGTTTAAATGTTTCATAATTCCCTCATTTCTAAATTAATTTTATAATTACGTATTTTTATTTACTATCATTTACCTCTTCAAAAAATTTCAAATCATTAAAATTGTTCTTTATCCATTCTTTATTATAAAATTTATTATTTTTTGAGTATGTTTTCGAATATATGGTACAAGAAGTATCTTTTGAACATGTTTTAAAGTAAAATGCGCAGTAATGCAACATTAAATAAATAATTGGTAATTCTAAATATTTATAATCGTCTAAAATATATCCTTTTGTTTGAAATTCAATATTTTTAGCAGTATTAACTATTTCGGAGATTTGTTTATCGTTATCATACACCATATAATGTGCAACAAATCCGTTGCCAACATCATACACATTATATATTTTACTTTCATATTCTAATGAAAAATATTTAAAAAATAATCCCTTTTTTACTTTTTTGATATTTATGTTATCAAAATTAAATTCTTGCCCTTGTTCATTATTTAAGGTAAATTTATTTAAGAGTTGATGTCTTTTAATTTTTAGGCAGTCTAGATTTCCAGTAGCAATATACTTTTTTTGCTTATTAACATATACCTCAAAAGATAAATTATTTTTATGTTTTAAGTCAATAATCATAATTCACTAATCCTATCTATTATAAATTTTATCATATTTTTTAATAATTTGATGTTTTTTTAGTTAAATTAGCAAAATTTCTCTCTATTTTACTAAAAATAGTGTATACTAAATGTAGTTAGTAATTATTACTACCTATAAATTTATGCCTATTGGTTGTTGTACTTCCACCAAAAGGGCACCATAATTAGTATTATTCAAATTGTTAGGAATTTGATTACTTCTAAAAAACAGCTATTATAAGATGTTTTTTTTATAAAATTATATACGAAAAAAAGTAAGAATTTTTCATTTTTTTCTTACTTTTAATGAAATACATCCTATCAGAAAATTAATAGTTTGTCGAACAAAAACAATAACCAAAATAGTTATTGTTGTTTAAATTATAATTATTTTTGAAGCATTTTCAACAAATTGATTTTGAACATATCTTTTTCTTGATTTTCTTTTGAAACCATAACTCCTTTATAAGTAGTTAACTCAGATTGATGACCTTCTCCTAATATTCCCTCAGGAGTAATATGATCAAGCATAACAATTTTTTCATTTAAATATACAATGTAGTGCAGTTTAATGTCACCATGAACTTTAGAAAAAATTACGTCAGTCGGAAGTTTTAATTCATAAGTTTTAGAATTATTTTGTTCATTAGTTGATACAACTTCGCCTAGAAACTTTCCTTCCTTAAGTGATGGATAAAAAGAAAAATATAGTTTTTTATAAGCTAACATATTATATTTTTTCAAAGATCTTTCATATTTTCTAAATTCATTTTCATTAGTATACTCAAAAATATAATTTTCCTTCATCTAATCACCTCGACTCTCTTCTATTCTTCTTAATTTTAGCACATATAAGGTTAAAAGTCAAACAAAAAAAGAAGTGATTTACACTTCTCTTTTATTTCCTGTTAATCTGTAACCTAAATTTAATAAAGTTTGATCATTTTGGCTCTTACTCCATTTATAAGTTGTTCCAGCATATGATAATTGAGTACGAGTTCTATAACGATAATAGTTAACATATCCGTATACTGGATCTCTTCTTGTTTTTTCAACTTCTTCAGTAACTGTTACAGGAACCTTTTTAGTAATTGTTTCATAAATAGGTTCGTATTTATATTGAACTTCAGTTTTAATACAGTTAGTTCCACTTAACTTATAATCACTTCCATAAGCTGAACAAGAATATCCTTTATTAGTTGTTACAGTTTTATAACATTTTGTACTTGATCCTGATCCTTCTTTAGTATAACCACTAGGACAAGAATAAGTAGTAGAAGCAGCTTTGTAAGTTCTAGTATGTTTTTTATAAGTATAAATTGTAACATTCTTACATACATCTGTACAATCAACAGTTGTCTTATGACTTATATATTCATTCCATGTTGTTTTATTTGGATAAGCTGCTAAAGCTGATTTAGAAGTTATATAAGTTCCTGCACTCCAACTACCATAGCTTGCTGGAGTAGTGTTTTTAATAACATTACCATACACTTTGCTAGTTGAAGTATTTTGTTTAGCTGGTTTGGTATCAACTACTTTAGTACCATTTTCAACTTTTTTAGTACCAGTTTGAACTTTTTCAGTTACAGTCTTATATTCAGTATGGGTTTCATAATCGATATAAGTAACTGTTTTATAACCAGTTATTTCGTATTCACGTTTAATTTCTACTTGTCTTAAGTTGTTAGCTGTTACTCTTGTTTTACTCCAACTAGACCAAGGTCCCCAACCTGAATAACTATTTTGTGTATCTAAACGATATTCATATTCATATTTTTTATTAACAACTGGTGTTTCTGGATCTGGATCCTCTGGAGTTGGATCTGGTTTTGGATTAACCGTTGGTGTCTCTGGTTTAGATGGTGTAGGGTCTGATGGTTTAGCTTCACATAAAGCTGAATCACAGTAATCATAACATCCCATATAAACTATAATATAATCTGCATAATCTGAACATGTTAATTGAACTTTCATTTGATATTCATTATCCATCTTAGTTACTTTAACGTAAGATTTATCAATATCACATGATTCATTGTTACTATCCTTAAATGGTATTACTAATTTTTTCTCTAACATTTCACCTAAAGTCAATGTTACCGAATCACCTAATTTTTGAGGTAATCTTTCATTGGTGAAATATCCTTGAGCAGCAGACTTCATGCTTTCAACATTATCAGTAAACAATCTACCATATAAAGCTTCTAATTGTGCACTTATCTCTTCACTTAATTCTTCTTTTCCGACAAAATTTTCTTTTAAATAACTTTTTGTTGGAAATAACCAAATCATAATGAAAATAAATAAAATTACTAACAAAAGTTGTAAAATTATGTCTTTAAAACTAAATGTGTGTCTTCTTTCTTCATACATATAAATTCCCCCTCTTTTTTAATTATGGCGTATATCCTACCATAAAATCTCTTTTTTGTCAACTTATCAATATTCTAAAATGAATATCGATAAATTATCTCCGTTGTTGGCACCTATTATAACACTTTTTTTTATTTTGTCAAATCAATATTAACAATAGTACATCCGACATTAAAAGGATATATTTTATATTCTAAAACATTTTTATTTTGTTTTAAAACATCTTTTGTTGTTTGTCTTAAAATACCACCACCAATTCCATGAATAATAATAACAAACTGATTCTTCAATTTGATATTATCATTAATAAAATCGTTAATCAAAACTCGAGCAGTTTCACGATCAAAACCATGAAGATCTAAAGTTGGTAAATTATCGATAAAAATAATATCATTTAAACGCATTATAAACAACTTCCATCTCTTCTTTAGTAGGAATTGAATTACGTGTCCCAATTCGACTAACCGAAATAGCTCCAGCATAATTAGATAGTTTTAAAACTTCTTTTATATTATATCCTAAGGATAGATAATAAGTGAAAGCCCCGTGGAAGATATCACCTGCTCCAGTTGAATCAACACTCTTCACTTTAATAGAAGGTGTTATTTCATCATTATATAGACATCCTTTATCCTCTAAAGTGATAACAATTTCATTTTTAAACATTTCTTTTAATTTGTTATAGATTACTTTTAACGTGTTAAAATTACTATAATCCATTTTTAAACCCGTAACTTTTTCCGCAAAATCTTTAGAACAAACTACCCATTTAACCATTTTACACAACTCAATTACTTCAAGTCGATCCCTTCCAGCATCGATTATCGTAAGAGCATCAGGGTATTTTTTTAATACTTCAACACTTCTTTCATATTCTTGGCCATCAATTAATATGACATCTGGTTTAAAATTTAATTCAAATGGTTTCATCTCTACTTTTTTAGGTTTATATGCAAATGTAGTTCTAGAGCCATTGGCCTTATTAGCAATTACTATACTAGAAGTTGTCTCATGATCTTCACGAAGTTCTAAAAAATCGGTATTGACATTAACCTTTTTAAATTCTTCTTTAATCTTTTTACCATAATAATCGTTGCCAACAATACCTGCAAAATAAGTTTCTGCGCCAAAACTACCTAAAAGATAAGCAGCAGTACTAGCAGGACCGCCACCACATTCAATTTTTTCCTGAATACGATTTTTGGTATTTTCAATTGGAAATTCGTCCATTGGTAATGTAATATCATAAGTAGCATGACCTAAGCATAATATTTTCATTCTTTATCACCTATATATATTTTATCATTTTATCTATACAAATACAATAAAAAAGACAAATTACATTGTCTCTTTTACAACTGCTTGAGCAGCAGCAAGTCTAGCAATTGGTACTCTAAATGGAGAACAAGATACATAATCTAAACCAATTCTATGACAGAATTCGACGCTAGCAGGATCTCCTCCATGTTCACCACAAATACCTAAATGAATATCACTTCTTGTTTTTCTACCTTTAATAGCAGCCATTTCTACTAATTGTCCAACACCAGTTTGATCTAATTTAGCAAATGGATCACTTTCAAATATTTTTTTATCATAATAATCATTTAAGAATTTACCGGCATCATCTCTTGAGAAGCCATAAGTCATTTGCGTTAAATCGTTAGTTCCAAAACTAAAGAATTCAGCTTGTTTAGCAATTTCGTCAGCCGTTAAAGCCGCTCTTGGAATTTCAATCATTGTTCCAATTTTATATTTTAAATCAACATTGTTTTCTTTAATGATACTATCAGCAGTTTCAACAACTACTCCCTTAACATATTCTAATTCTTTAACATCACCAACTAATGGAATCATAATTTCAGGAGTAACATTCATACCTTTTTTATTAACATTAATTGCTGCTTCGATAACAGCTCTTGTTTGCATTCTAGCAATCTCAGGATAAGTGATAGCTAAACGACAACCACGATGTCCCATCATTGGATTGAATTCTTTTAATGAATCAATTCTATTTTGAACTGTTTCTAAACTCATATTTAAACTTTCAGCCAAAGGTTTCATTTCTTCAACTGTATGAGGTAAAAATTCGTGTAATGGTGGATCTAGATAACGAATTACAACTGGATCTCCTTCCATAGCTTCGAACAATTGTTCAAAGTCACCTCTTTGATAAGGTAAAATTTTAGCTAAAGCTTCTTCTCTTTGCTCTAAAGTGTCAGCTAAAATCATTCTTCTAAAGTTAAAGATCCTAGTCTCTTCGAAAAACATATGCTCAGTACGACATAAACCGATTCCTTCAGCACCAAATTTACGAGCTTGAATAGCATCCTTAGGAGTATCAGCATTAGTTCTAACTTGTAATTTTCTAGTATTATCAGCCCAAGTCATGAATGTTTCAAAATCACCACTAATAGTAGCTTCAACAGTTTTAATTTCTTCACCATAAACATTACCGGTTGAACCATCAATAGAAAGATAATCGCCTTCTTTAAAAATTTTACCATCTCTAGTTTTTAAAGTTTTAGCTTCTTCATCGATAATTAATTCTCCACAACCAGAAACACAACATCTACCCATACCACGAGCAACAACAGCTGCATGTGAAGTCATTCCACCTCTAACGGTTAAGATACCATTAGCATCGTTCATACCTTGAATATCTTCAGGAGAAGTTTCTAATCTTACTAGTAAAGTTTCCTCGCCTCTTTTTCTAGCTTCGCTAACATCACTAGCTGTAAAATAAATACGACCAGTACCAGCTCCAGGAGAAGCAGCTAAACCTTTAGCAATAGGTTTTGCTTTCTTTAAAGCTTCATTATCAAACATTGGATGTAGTAATTGATCTAATTGTTTTGGTTCTACTTTAAGTAAAGCTTCTTCTTTAGTAATCATTCCTTCATTAACTAAATCGACAGCAATTTTTAAAGCAGCAGGTGCTGTTCTTTTTCCATTTCTAGTTTGCAACATAAATAATTTTCCATTTTCAATCGTAAACTCCATATCTTGCATATCTTTATAATGATTTTCCAAAGTTTTAGCAATTTTAGCAAATTGTTCATAAACTTCTGGCATAACTGTCTGTAAAGTTGAGATTGGTTGTGGTGTACGAATACCTGCTACGACATCTTCTCCTTGTGCATTGATTAAATATTCACCATATAATTTATTTTCACCAGTGGCAGGATTTCTAGTGAAAGCTACACCAGTACCTGATCTATCGCCACTATTTCCATAAACCATCTCTTGAACATTAACAGCAGTTCCCCAACTACCTGGAATATCATTCATTCTTCTATAAATAATAGCTCGTTCATTATTCCAAGATCTAAATACAGCAGTTACTGCTTCAATTAACTGTTCTTTAGGATCTTGTGGGAAATCAACACCAGCTAATTCTTTATAGATAGATTTAAATTTATCAGTGATTTCTTTCATATCTTCAGCAGTCAAATCTGTATCATATGAAACACCTTTATTTTCTTTAAATTCATCTAATACTCGTTCAAAACTAGATTTAGGATATCCTTTGACAACATCAGCAAACATTTGAATAAATCTACGATAAGAGTCATAAACAAAACGTGGATTGCCTATTTTTTCACTAAATTTTGAAGCAACTTCATCATTTAATCCTAGATTTAAAACTGTATCCATCATACCAGGCATACTAGCTCTAGCTCCACTTCTTACTGATACTAATAACGGATTTTCTAAATCACCCATTTTTTTACCAGAAGTTTTTTCCAAATTATTTAATTTGTTCATTATTTGGTCAATAACTTCATCAGCTATTTTTTCACCATCAGCATAGTATTTATTACAAGCTTCTGTAGTTACTGTAAATCCATCAGGAACAGGTAAACCAATACTTTTCATTTCCGCTAAATTAGCACCTTTTCCTCCTAATAGATTACGCATATCTTTATTTCCTTCGTTAAAAGAATAAACATATTGTGTCATATCTTGCCCTCCTCATTGTCTAACACCCTTAAATTATATCATAAAAATTTAAAAAAAGAATAAAATTTATTCTTTTTTAGTTAAAAATGTCATTTTTTGACATTATTTTATTAAATTAATTAATAAAATTACCATTTTGCATAATTATTTCTTCAGTATCATCATCTTTTATTCCGATAATTTCCAAATCGCTTGTACCAAACATAAAGTCGACATGATTATTACTTTGATTTATCTGTTTAAATACTTCCTCTTTATTACTAATACATTCTAAATAGGCTGACCCTAAAGCCATATGACAAGAGGCATTTTCATCGTACAAAGTTTCATAGAAAATTAAACCAGAATTAGATATTAAAGAATTATAGTTAACCAAAGCTATTTCACCCAACATATTAGAAGTATCATCAAATTCAATAATCGATTTTAACGCATCGTAACCTTCCTTAGCCTTAAAATCAACTACTTTACCTTGTTCAAATCTAATCATGAATTTATCGATTAAAACCCCGTTATAAACTAAAGGTTTAGAATTGTAAACTATGCCATTAGCACCGTATTTATATGGCGCTGTAAATATTTCTTCAGTCGGCATATTTTCAATAACAATTTTATCATCTACTTTAGTTGCCCCACTAGCCCAAATATGATCTTTAGGAAGTTCAATCGTTAAATCAGTTCCTAACGAATTTTTAAAATATAAATATTTATATTGTTTTTCATTCATATGAGTAGCTCTTGATTCTGTAATATTAATTTTTTCTTTCCACGCCGCAATAGGATTTTCTTGATCAACTAAACACATTTTATAAATAGTATTCCATAATTTTTCAACATTATCTTTTTCATTTGGAAACATTTTATCAGCCCAAGTTTTAGTAGCAACTGATACGATACTCCAAACAATTTCATTATTAAGTTGTTTTTCTTTAAATAAAGGTCTTGATGTCCTAGTTATTTTAGCAACATGTTCTAATTTTTTATTATCGATATCAGTTGTTTCTTCATAAGCACTTAACATCAAAAAAGCAGCATTTTTTTTAGCATATTCATCAAAAATCTTTTTATTCCAAAAAGGACTTTCTTCTAACTCTTCTAAAGTAAAATTTTTAAGTTGTAATTGTTTTAACACTTCATCGCTATAATCGATATAAATATCTCTAACACCTCTTGCATAAGCTTTTGCAACTATTATTCGAATGAAGTCATAAACCTCGATTGGTCCTGATATAAGTAATGGCTGATTACTTGAAATGTTTAAACAATTTTCTAATATTAAATCTGCATATTTTTCTTTCATTTATATTCCTCCATACTTATTATATCTTTTTTTTAAAAATTTATATAGAAATTGACATTAATTTATTCATAATATACAATTATTTTAGATAAATCAAAAATTTTTGCAATAAAATTAATAGTTACAGCATTGTCTCAATGAGAGGAGTAAGAAGATGGAGTTAGATAGCTACTTAGAAAAGATTTCTTTTAACGATCATCAAGCATTTGATGATTTATATAATTTAATTAATACTAACGTTTACAGTTTTGCATTAAGTATTTTAAAAAATCACGATGATGCTTTGGATATAACCCAAGAAACATTTATATCGATCTACCACAATGCTTATCGTTATCAAAGTCAAGGAAAACCGATGGCTTGGATTTTAACTATCACCAAAAATTTAGCTTATATGAAAATAAGAAGCAACAAAAAAGAAGTTGATATTAATAATATCGAATTTAAAACGAATGATAACTACGATAAAATATTAATTAATTACTTATTAGAAAATTTAAACGATTTAGAAAGACAAATAATTGTTTTACATAGCCTAAACGGATTTAAATTTCATGAAATTGCCGATATTTTAGACTTAAAATTAACTACTACTCTCTCTAAATATCATCGAGCAATTAAAAAATTAAAAGAACTTATGAAGGAGGAACAATGAAAAATATCGAAAATAAAATTAATAAGGCTTTTCATAATATCGACCTTCCCGAGTTCGATAATAAAAAATTAAATGAAAAGAAAGGATTTGTTTATATGGAAAAGAAGAAAAGAAATATAGTACCTTATTTGGTAACAACATGTACTTTGGTATTCTGTTTATTAATTGGGTTTGGGATTTATAATAATAATTTTAAGGTTGCTTCAAAAATTGGAATAGATGTTAATCCGAGTATTGAATTGAAAATCAATAAAAAAAATAAAGTTATCGATGTAATTGCTAATAACGATGATGGTAACAAAATATTAAGTGGTATGGATTTAGATGGTAGCGATATGAATGTAGCCATTAATGCTTTAATCGGTTCGATGGTTAAAAATGGTTATATCGATGAATTAGCTAATTCAATATTAATATCTGTCGAAGGAAATTCTGAGGCTAAAAACGAAAAATTACGTCAAGAAATAGTAAATCAATTAAACGCTAATCTAACCAATAATAACTTCTCAATTGTTAGTCAAACAGTATCTAATAATCAAAGCTTGGAAAGTATTTCAAAAGAATATAACATATCATTAGGTAAAGCCCAATTAATTCAAGATATTATTGCTAACAACAATTTATTAACTTATGATGATTTAGCTAATTTTTCCATCAATGAATTAAATTTAATCTCAAGTAATAACGAAAATATTAAAGTTGAAGGAAATGCCAGTGATAAAGCATACATCGGTTTTGATAAAGCTAAAGAAATCGCTTTAAAACATGCTGATGTAACTGATGTTACTAATTATGAAATAGAAATGGATTACGATAACATTATCGTCTACGAAATCGAATTTAAAGTTGATAATACTAAATATGAATATGATATCGATGCTAAAACTGGTGACATAGTTAAATATGATATCGACAGTCATCGTAATATTGATACAAGTAATACCGAAAGCACTTCTAACACAATATCTCGTGACGAAGCTTTAGATATTGCCCTAAAACACGCAAAAGCTAACAACGTTACAACTAAAAAAATTGAGTTAGATGATAATTCATATGAAATTGAATTTATATATAATAACAAAGAATATGATTATGACATAAGTTTAACTGGTAAAATATTAGAATATTCTATCGACAGTTATTATTATGATGATGATTATAATACTAGTCATGCGAAAATAACTCGCGATGATGCCTTAGATATAGCTTTAAAACACGCCGGAGTTAGTAATGTCACTAATACCGAAATTGAATTAGACGACAATGAATACAATATTGAATTTAGAGTTAATCGTCAAGAATATGAATATGAAATTAATGCCACTACAGGTAAAATAATTAGTTATGAAATAGATAATTAAAATTACTAATAATAAAAATCCTTTCTAGAAATTGAAAGGATTTTTATTTATGCGGTAATCCAGCATTATATTTGGCAAAATAATGACATTTTAAAGAAATATTATTAATATATTCCAAAACCGCCAAATCAATATTATTTTGAATTACAACATTATTATCAATAGGAATTTTTTTTAGATTTTCAATCACTTTTCTTGAATTACCAAATAAACAAGCAAACATTACATAATCTAGCCATAAATCGGGATTCATCATATTTAAATTATAGTTTTCTTTATTTTGTAAGAATAAATTTAAACCGTATATTTTTCGGTAATCTTCATATAAAACATCCGCCATTACGTAATATTTTTTACAATTTTCTTTGTCTTTTTTCCAGATTAAATTTTTATCAAACAACTCTTTTTTCCCAACGTATCTTGCTTCATTTTCAAACTGTTCATATCGTTTATAGCTTACTCCTCTAACCCATTTTTTATATTCTTATCCTCTTAAAATTCCATCTTGACTCATACTAATAAACATTTCATATAATTCACTTTCAAATTGACGACCTTCAAATGGCAATGGTGCAACAAATTGAAGAAAAATTTCACCATTATTTTTAATTACCTTAATTTTATTATTTTTAATCCAGTATAACAAAACCGCTCCAATGATATTCATCTTCTCATAACTACATGTATTTATACCAATTAAACCAGCGGCATAAAAAACATCATTGCATGGAACATCTTTAAAATAAGGTGTATTACTCTTATTAATTTTCTTATTATCGAGATATCCATATATTTGAATGCGCCCAACTATATATGCTATAAAATAATACGCACCACCAATTAACCAAACGATAAAAAAGAATTTAATAAATCTACTCATAATTTCCAATAGTCATAATATATCAAATATAGCATAATAAATGAATGTTGGCGCTGCAAATACCATAAAAAGAATCAATATACTTAAACTAAATACTATCATAAACATCATCACTCTTCTTATAAATTTCTTGAAATTGTTTTGAATAAGGTAACAGCACTTTTTTCATAAAACAACTTTCACATAGTGGCTCATATGATTCATCTTCACCAATCAAAATTTGTTCACCATCAAATAAATATTTCCCATTTATTTTTCTTGCATTAAAACGTGCTTTCTTACCACAATTACAAATTGCCACTAATTCTTGTAACGCATCAGCATAACTAAGTAAAGCCTTACTTCCTTCAAATAGATTACCTTGAAAATCAACTTTTAAACCATAACATATAACAGGAATGTTCCATTCTTTAGTTATTATAACCAATTCTAAAACTTGATTCAAAGTTAAAAATTGTGCTTCATCAATAATTAAACAGGTAATGGCATCCTTTTTTTTAACATAATTAAATAAACTATCATCATTTTTTAAAAGAATATCCACTTTCTTTTTCATTCCAATTCGCGATGAAACAAATTCATTAGCTTTAGTATCGATTTTTGGTTTAATTACCAAAGCTTTCATTCCTCTTGAATTATATTTATAAGCAGTCGTAATAACTTCAATCGTTTTACCAGCGCTCATCGCACCATAATTAAAATATAACTTTGCCATAGTTACTCCTTTTTAGCCCTAGGATGAGCATCTAAATAAACTTTTCGTAATCTTTCATTAGAAACATGAGTATATATTCCAGTAGTTGCTATATTTTCATGACCCAATAATTCTTGAACGATTTTTAAATCTGCCCCTTCATTTAGTAAATGGGTGGCAAAAGTATGTCTTAATGTATGGGGTGAAATATTTAATTTTAAGCTACTTTTTTTAACAATATCATCAATAATCATCCTGATTGCTCGATCAGTTATCTTATTTCCAAATTTATTTAATAATAAATATTCATTATTTTTATTTAATTTACTACGACTTTTAATTAAATATTCATCTAACAATTTAGAACATACTTTTCCATATAAAACAAATCTTTCTTTTTTTCCCTTACCTAGTATTAAAATACGTTTGTTACTAAAATCAATATCCGATATTTTAATATTAACTAATTCACTTACTCTTATCCCACAAGAATATAAAAGCTCTAAAATAAGTAAATTTCTTAAACCTAAAACATCATTTTTATTGGGAACCGTAAATAAAATTTCTAAATCATTATAGTTAATATAATTAGGTAGTTTTTTTTCAACTTTGGGATTAGTTATTAAAAGACAAGGATTATCTTTAATAAATTCATTTTTGGTTAAATACTTGAAAAAACTTTTTAAACTACTTATATGTCTTGAAATACTACTAGCCGTATATTTTTTATCGTGTAAAAATTGTAGATATTTTCTTAAAAAATTATAATCAATCAACTTAATATCAATATTATTACAATAATCTTTAAATAAATTTAAATCTTTTTTATAACTATTTATCGTATTATATGAATAACCTTTATTTTCTAAGTAAATATAAAAATCATCTAGTTTTTGGATCATTTATATCACCTAAACCATCAGGACGATATTCTGTTTCCATTTTAGCTAAATCATCTAAATCAAAGGGGATATCATCAATATGATAAGTTAATCCATCTATTACAAAATAGTCTTTATTTTGACTTGGTTTATTATCATTAACAATCTCATATTCAATTTTTTTTTCGTTTTCTTTTTCCTCTAAATATTTTTTATATATTGCTTCAATAGTCTTTAAATATGGGCGTTTTTTCCTTTCTATCTCATAAGCTTTAATAATAATTCTTAAAGCATCATAAAAAGTAGTTTTACTTCCTTTTATTTCCCTTCGAATCAATTCAACTCGACTTTTAACTCTAAAATCACTATATTTGATTTCACGACAAACAAATGGTGAAACTAACCTTCTAAAACCATATTGGTTATAACCGATTTTTTCTAACTCAACAAATTTTTCCATTGTGAGTTTATCTTTAACAAGTTCTTTAAATGCCACTAAATGTTTTTTATATAAAACTCTTTTTTCTATGAAATTTAACGAATTATTACTATCTCTTGCTTCTAAGATAACAATCCTCCCATTAAATCTCCTGCCACTTCTATTAGATACTGCTTCAATATAATTACGATTCTTTTCTAAAAAATCTGCAATTTTTTTTTGATAAAATTCTCTTATTTGATCTGAATTTTCAAATTTTCTCGTCGTAAAACTATCAATTTTATCAGCTTCATCTTTCATTAATGTTAAGCTTATTTTTCCTTCATCATCTAAAACTAAGCTTAAAGTTCTTTCCATATTTACCACTCCTACATTAAGTATAACAAACTTAAGTTTTTCGGTCAATAAAAAGAGTATGTAAAATATAAAATGTAACCTATAAAGTGGACTCAAAAAAAGAGAGACCTACTTTATAGGTTACATTTTATTTTTTAGCTATCTTCTTTATTAATTTATAAAGTTCAACAATAACTAATGGTACTAATGAAAGCGATATTACAATTAACCATTCACTCATACTAAGATTATGTAAAGACAAAAAGTTGGCAATCGGTGGAATAAAAACTAATAACAATAAAATTATTAAAGATATTCCCATCGCACCATACAAATACCAATTTCTCGCATGTTTTTTAGAAAAAAACGAAATACTTGGAGAATGTTGATTTAAAGCATGAACAATTTGAGAAAGTGATAAAGTAATAAATCCCATTGTAATACCAATTGAAGGACTATCTTGATAACCAATATAATAAGCGATTAAAGTAATCATTGAGATAATAATCCCATGAAAAATAACCCTTTTAATTAATCCTTCTTCAAATAATGTTCCAACTTTAACGGGCTTTTGATTCATAATATTGTCAGTTGCCGGATCAACTCCTAAAGCTAAGGCTGGAATTGTATCGGTAACTAAATTAATAATTAAAATATGAACGGCCAAAATAGGTGTTCCAATATTAAATAACATAGAAATAAAAATAGTTAATACTTCAGATATATTTCCAGCTAACAAATATTGAATAACTTTTTGAATATTAGAATAAATTCTCCTACCTTCACGAACTGCATATTCAATCGTCGTAAAATTATCATCCAATAAAATCATGTCAGAAGATTCACGAGCTACATCAGTTCCACCTTTACCCATCGCAATACCAATATCAGCAGTTTTTAAAGCCGGTGCATCATTAACTCCATCACCAGTCATAGCAACAATGTTTTTTTGTCTTTGTAAAGCATTTACTATTCTTAATTTATCATTAGGACTAATTCTTGCAAAAACAGAAGTCTTAAGAACAATTTCATCTAACTGTTCGTCGGACATTTTACTTAATTGTTCACCAGAAATAGCAAGATCTCCTTCTTGATATATATCTAATTGTTTAGTGATAGCTAAAGCAGTATCAACATGATCGCCAGTTATCATAACAACTTTAATTCCTGCTTTATGACAAGTTTGGATTGCTTGTTTTACTTCTTCGCGTGGTGGATCAATCATACCTAAAATACCAATGAAGATTAAATCTTGTTCTATTTTATCTTTATCAGGTATAAAATTAACATCTTTTTTCGCAAAACCTAAAATTCTAATTGCTTGTTTTGATAAATTACTGCATAAATTATTGATTTTAATAATATCATCTTCAGTTATATCTTTAACCCCATTACCAACTAAGACTTTATTACATAAAGGTAAGACCGAATCAATAGCTCCTTTAGTATAAACAGTATAATTATTATCTTTTAATTTATTAATAGTTGTCATTCTCTTTCGAACTGAATCAAATGGTAATTCTAAAACTCTTGGATAATTGACTGACACTTCTTGATCTTTAGCAAAGGTAAGCAAAGCACCTTCAGTAGGATCACCAATCATTTTTTCATCATCAATAGTTGCATTATTACATAAAATAGCGGCATATAGTAATTCCAAATTAGTTACTTTATAATCTTCAGTTTTAGCTTTGCCACCTACAAAATCTTCGTATAAAGCAAAATTCTTAACTGTCATTTTATTTTGTGTTAAAGTACCAGTTTTATCTGAACAAATTACTGTTGTACTACCTAAAGTTTCAACTGCTGGTAATTTTCTTATTAAAGCATTTTGTTTTGCCATTCTTTGAACTCCTAATGCCATAACAATAGTAGCAGTTGCTGGTAGCCCTTCTGGAATAACAGAGATTGCTAAAGAAATAGCAATCATTAAAACTGTTACAACATCCTTACCATATAATAAGCCAATAATAAAAATTATGATACTAATTATAATACCAGTTAAACTCAAAACCTTACCAATTTTATTTAGTTTTCTTTTTAAAGGTGTATCTAAATCATCAGTATTATCTAACATATGAGCAATTTTGCCAACCTCAGTATCCATTCCTGTAGCTATAACTACTCCTAGACCAGTCCCATAAGTCACAATAGTTGAAGAAAAAGCCATATTAGTTCTATCACCTAAAGTTATATCATCATTTAATATATCTTTTTCATTTTTATAAACTGGTACCGATTCGCCTGTTAAAGCCGCTTCAGAAATTTGTAATTGTGATGTTTTTATTAACCGAAGATCAGCTGGAACGATATCACCATCTTCAATCAAAACAATATCTCCAACTACTAAATTCTTAGAACAAATAATATCTTTTTTTCCATCTCTAATTACTTTAACATTAGGAGCACTAATACTTTTTAAAGCATTAATTGCATCTTCAGCTTTTTTTTCTTGAATAATGCTGATAGTAGCATTAACAAAAATTATAATTAAAATAACAATGCTTTCTGCTTTTTCTCCTAATAAAAATGACACTATAGATGCTACAAATAAAATTATAATCATTGCATCCTTAATTTGGTTAAAAATCATGTTTAATAAAGTTTTTTTCTTCTTTTGATTTAATTCATTATAACCATTTTTTTCTAATCGTTCAGTTGCTTCTTTAGTTGTCAGGCCATCAATATTTCCATTTACATTTTTTAAAGCATCTTCTATATTCATCGTATAATATTTCATATGTTCACCCTTTTTATTATATCCTTAGCTGCTACCAATCCTGTTGCTGCAGCTGTTACAATATTACCAGATTTTCCAGCGCCGTCACCAATAAAATAAATATCATAATTTTCTAGTTTAAATTTATTATTAGTATCAATTTCATTACTGAAAAATTTAATCTCCGGTCCATACAATAAAGTATCATCATTGTTGACTCCAGGAATTATCTTATCTAATTTTTCTAATCCTTCTAAAATATTAGTTATAATGCGATGAGGTAAAACTAAAGCTAAATCACCAGCAACACAATCTTTCAATGTAGGTGTTATAAAACCTTTATTGATTCGATGCCATTCCGATCTACGACCATTTTTTAAATCTTTTAAAGTTTGAATAATGGGTTTACCATCGCCTAAAACATTGGCAATCTTAGCAATACTTTCTCCATAAGCTCTAGTGTTAGTAACCGGTTGCGTTAAGGTTACTTTTGAAATAAAAGCAAAATTAGAGTTATTTGATTTTATATTTTTTAGAGCATGACCGTTGACACAAATATATTCATTATATTTCTCTTTAGCCACAAAACCGCCAGGATTAGTACAAAATGTTCTTATTTCATCACCATAAGTATCAGTTTTAATGAAAATGGTCGGGTCGTAGATAATATTGGTAATTTCTTCTAAAATTTCTTTTCTCACCTCAACTCTAACACCAATTTCAATACTTTTAGAGGTATAAGGTATTTTATATTTATCAGCAAGTTCTTGAACCCATTTCGCTCCTGTTCTTCCCGGAGCTACTATAACATACTTAGCTGATATTTTTTGATCTTTTGTAATAATTTGATGATTATTCTTTCCTTTGGAAACAATATCTAACACATCAAAATTTTCTTTCACTTCAACTTTATTAGCAATCAATTCCTCAGTTATATTATGGATATAAATTGGTAATTTATCACTTCCTAAATGTTTTTGTTTAATAATCATCAATTTAGCTCCAGTAATAGCAACTTTTCTTTTAATCTCTAAAGCTTCTTTCATATTAGTTGGATATGTTTTACTATCCATTTTAAAATGATTAAATATATCTTCAGTTTCATCAATTAAATTATTTGCTTCATTTTCATCCATATATTTCATCAAGTCTGATTTACCAATTTTAGGAGTAAAATTTAATTTACCATCAGAAAAAGTTCCCGCTCCACCATATCCTGATAAAATATTACATGGCTTGCAATTAGTGCAAGGAATATTTTTTTTATTCATCGGGCACAATCTATTTTTAGCAAATTTACCTTGATCAACTAATAGTATTTTTAAATTACTATTTTTACTCAATTCATAAGCAGCAAACAATCCAGCTGGACCTGCACCAATTATTACGACATCGTACATACAATCACCTTATTAATTATAACACATTTTAAGTGCTTATTTAAAGCAAAAAAAAGAAACATTACTTGTTTCTATTTTTTTATGACTTTTTCTTGTTTTTTCATATTATCAATGGTTATTGTTTTAGCATATTTAATAGCTTTTAATAGTTCAAATAAAATTTCCTGTTTTTGTTCTTCACTAACAGATATACTATAACCATATTCAGATTCAATTAAACCTTCAGTGATATTATACCTTATACTAAATTCTTGAGCTAACCTCTCACCATAATAGTCAATAACAATGTATTCACAATTTAAAGAAGGAGAAAAATAATGTGAAGCCGTTAAATATTCACCATCTTTAATTAAATAATGCAAATGGTAAGCAAAACTTTGATAATCACGATAAAAACTAACCCGATTACCACTGCTTAAATCCTTAATATTTAATTCACATGGGCAACTGTTTTTTCTACTATCGCGAAAAGGATGCGTACTTATTTCTACTTTAGATGCATAACTTAAAGAATTATCTAGTTCTATATCTTTATTAGAAAAAGGATTTATCGTTCTATCAAAGTCATCTAAAGCACTTCGAAAAATGACACCAAAAGGCGTTGTGTTTTCTTTTTGAATAGTTTCATTATAAGTAGCATTTTTTTTCATCCAATCAGCAGTTGATAATGATAAGTCAATATGATTAGTTAAACTATCATTTAATTGTTTCATCAACTCATCAAACTTCAATATGTTATCTGAAGATAAGCCTTTTTTCTTATTTAAATAATCTTGATACTCTAATAAAAACGTTACTAATCCTTCTTTGGTATCAATATGATAAGTATGAATTTCACCATCAATAGTCTCATCACAAGGATCAGTTACCGTTTTTTTACCATCAACTCTAATTCCATAAGAATTATTTAAATATTTATTATAAATGTACTTAGAAAAATTTAATTTAATATCACCATTAATTATAACATAGTAATCACCACTAAAATGAATATATAAATCATTCCATAAATATACATCCTGATCAAATCCATTTTTATCTCTAAGACTAGCAATAATAGTATTAATATCAAAAATTTCCATTATTTTTTTAAATTCTAAATGATTCATAAATCATCTCCTCGTTGTTCTATTATAACAAAACTAGTTTTTTTTAATATATTGTTTTTGTATGTAATCTTCTACCTCGCTTTTTATTCCTAAGCGGTGTAGATAAGCAGGGTGATAAGTCCAAACAATAGAGTTTTTACTATCCTCAACTATTGGATTACTCTTAGTTGGATATTTATCTAGTAAAATAGATTTTTTACTTTCTAAATATTTAATCATAATATTGTAATAATTCCAAGTTGGCCCAGTGACGAATAAGGTTAAATCTGGATTAAAAAATTGTGATAAAAATAATAAATTTTCAACACTTAGTTTTTCTAATTCTTCTTTGTAAGGAGGTGTCCCAATTCCCTCTTTTTTACCAGCTATATAAGCATTGGACCAAATAACATGATGATGTAAAACTTCTCTTTTGCAACCTAAGGTTTTACATATAAAATCCCAAAAATCACGATTAGTACAATGACGTTTGTAAAAAAAATTAAAATAGGCATTTTCCAATAAATCACAATTAATTTCTTCTGAGCTACTATTATTAACCCAGCAATTAGTTTCTTGGCCAATATAAAACACTTTAGGGTTAGATTTAATAACATCATTGACATATATATCATTAGATGAAACTAATAAAGGATAGGAAAATAAAGATTTATGAGGTAACAACTTATATTTTTCGATTAATTGTTCATTAAATATTCTTAATTTTGACATATTATCCTCCTTTTTAGTTAAATTTTACTTATAAAGTCAATAGTGTTTATCATAACAAATTAATTTAAAGTTGTCAAAATAATTATAATTAATCATCAAAAATATAAGAACCAGCCATACGATATTTCAGTGTTTGACTCTTAAATTATCATCTAGTTTTTTATTTCATAAATATATTTATCTTTTTTCAACTTCATCAGTTATATAAGTATCGCTATTACTAAACACAAATACTAAATAATCTGAAACTTAAAAAATACTTTTCATAGTATTCATAGTATTTATAATTAATAACATTAAATATGATTTAAATACTTATTTTAAAGAATTACTTATATAAGAACAAAACCACTACTCCATATTAGTTTGAAATTCAATATTGTCTTATATAATTATAAATAAAAAAAATTGAACATAAAAGTTCAATTAATTTCCATATGATGCGAGTAAGAAAGTTAATTTTATTTTAGCATTTTATAATAATCTTCTCTCCAATTTTTGGTCTTACCATTGCTTCTTATATAATTCAATGATCCGTATCTATAATTATCATCATTTAGGATTTCAATTTTTTCTACTTCACTTAATGATATTCTCCATACACAGCCTTGTAAAATATCACTATCTAATGTAATACATTTATCAAAACTATCTCTTATTTTTTTACATATATTTAAAAATTCTTTATCTTCTCTATGTATTTCATATTTGTCAGGTCTAACATATGCTTTCAATTCTTCTAAAGTTATATTTTTTTCTTCAAGCAATTTATCAAATTTTTCTTTATCTCTAATATTATTAGGAATATAAACATTGTTTAATAAGAAAGAATATCTTCTAAAATCTGTAATAAAAACATCTTTCTTGTCTTTTTTAAAAGTAATTTTGACATCAAATCCTTTCACTGGTTCTCCTTTATGTTTTTGTGGACATATGTTGTTATAGCATTTCACCCAGCACCAAATTGGGTATTTAGTATTATATTTATTTTCTATTTGTTTGTTCATTTTTTCCAAAACCCATTGATAAATATGTCCTGCCTTTTTCATATTAATAAATTTTTCATTACACTCTAAATATCCTTTATTGACTAAATCTTTTAATGCTTCAAAAGATTGAAAAGTTACTAATCTCATAATTTACCTCCCTTTTTCTAAAAAATCTAAATGACAATTTTCATTTCTAAAACTGATACTAATATGATTTAATGTATTAGAATTCATCGAAAGATTAGCATCATATTTAGAAAAATATTCTTTTTGTGAAATGGTATCATACCATATATTTTTCACACGTTAAATTAGATTTTCCTTTATATTTTTTTGGCTAATTCTTTTACTTTCAAAATTTTCTAGCTTTATTTAATTTATTATTATTTGACATAATAATACACTCCTTTCAACATTAGGCGATTTTCAACAAATTTAGTTTTTCTTATCTTTATACAATTTTACCATAAAATTTTATTGTTTTTAAGACCTACAATTTCAAATCATCACTTTTATCATTATTTTTATTATCTTATATTATATTAATATCATCATCAATAATTTTTTCTTCGTGTAATTCTTGTATGAAGTCATCATATTTATCATTTGAAAAGAATTTGTCTTGCAAAAATTCTATAAATTTTCGCCATAGTTTTTTAGATAAATCTTTAATAAACATTTCATTAGAATAATTAAATGTTAGAAATATAATCCTTTTAATAATAATTTTATGAGATTTGATGTAGCTAAATTTGTCTTACGAATCTTTCTAATATTACCATTTTAATCTATTATTTCTAAATTTAAATACTAAAAAATATCAACTTCTTTAGAAATTGATATTTATATATTTAAGCCCTAAACTATAAAAAGTTCGACTAATTTCCCTATGGTGCCGAAAGACAGAATTGAACTGTCCGCTGATCCTTACCAAGGACCTGTTTTACCACTAAACTATATCGGCAATACATTAAACTATATGACATAATTATTAAAAAAATACTTTATATCAAAATAAATGGCGTCCTCGATTGGATTTGAACCAACGACACCGGCCTTAGGAGGGCCGTGCTCTATCCAACTGAGCTACGAGGACACAATACCATTATATTATTTAATGTTTAAAAATGCAATAAAAAAGTAGAATTATCTACTTATTTTATAAAATTAAATAATAGTAAGATTGCTAAATTAGATGCATATCTCAATTTATGACCTAATTTATGACTAAATTCATTTAACGCTACCTTTTTATCATATAAACTTACAATCCAACTTTCCTTATATTTAGGAACTACAAAATTTAAAGGAAACATATGACTACGAATAATATCAGCTTCTTTAGGAGAAATGTTAAATTTTTCTAAAGCATTTATTTCAGCTTTCATAGGATGATTAAAAGTTGAAATAAATTTTTCTTTTAAACTAAC
This sequence comes from uncultured Bacilli bacterium, assembly GCA_944371305.1. Lineage (GTDB taxonomy): Bacteria > Bacillota_I > Bacilli_A > RF39 > UBA660 > Faecisoma. The sequence goes on from CALVXM010000011.1 coordinate 24,267, forward strand.
ATTTTCATCATCAAAAAAATCGTGTAATAATCCACCAATAGCTGCTGATTTATAATCCAAATCATATTTTCTAGCAAATTTATAAGCATTATATGAAACTTTTAAAGAATGATCAAAACGTGATATACCATGATGCTCACATTTCTTCAACCTTAAAAATTCCTCATTATTTAATATATCATTAACTATTTCTAAGTATTTATCATCAAGATTGTTAATATCCATCGCTATCTTCACCTCGAACTATAACATTATATCACAATTATAGAAAAAATATAATAGTTTTAGCTCATATTTTCAGAAATTTTGAAATCTTTTCCCTCTGGTTGAATTTGAATATAGGTATTTCCATCGTTTACTCGTATTTCCTGACCATTTAAAAACTTATAGACAGTCTTATTAGCTGGTGCATCCTTTTCCCATGTAATTGGAACAGCGTAACCATTAGATATTAAATAACCATCACCAGACCCAATATTATCAATTTCTTGACGACCATAATCATCCATACTATAATTTCTTACCTGATAAGTTATAATATTTTTAGCGGTAAAAGTCTCTCCAGTTACGTAATCTTTACGTTCTACATCATTACTATATTTTTTATATACTTTAGCAGTACTATCATAAACGAATTTATTAGTTTGATAACTAGAATATTCAATCAAAACTTCATCAGCTTTCAATGCCCCTTCCATATCGGAAAAATCTAATTGATCAATACTATAATTCAACAACGGTTCTTCTTCTGATGTTGCACGATACTCTTTTTTAGCAATAGTCTCTTTTAATTTTTCCATACTAGTATAAACCGTATGTTCAGTAGCAACACCTAAAGATTTATCGCGCCAAAACGGATTATCATCAACCATACCATTAACATTATTAATTCCTAAATTATATATATCAGATTCAGCTTGTGGACTCCAACCAAAATGTGTATAAACAGCATCATTTTCTTGTGCATAATCTAAAAAATAATGTCTAGAACTTCGAACAGTACCAATTCTTTCGGTATCAGCATCTTTAAAAACTGCAAGCATTCTTGTTATACCACCTTCAACCACGATTTCATAAACCAAATAAGCATCATTTAATCCAGTCTGTAAAGGTTGCGCTACTTTATGATTGTTAATCATAATAGCAATTGGACGGCTATTAGATTCCAAATCTAAAACTTGTAATTTTTTCTCTTCTACTTTAGTATCATTTCCATTATTATTAGGAACATTGTCTTCTTTTTTATTAAAAAATATAAAATAAATAATTACTCCTATAATTACACACACTAATAAAAATGCAAAAATAATCCGACCCCATCTTAACTTCATAATCATACTCCTTCATAAAAAAATGGTGCTGGAAATAGGATTCGAACCTACGACCTACGCGTTACGAATGCGTTGCTCTACCAACTAAGCTATTCCAGCAGCTAAGTTAATTATATCATAATATTTAAAAACTACCAAGAGAAAATAAATAACAATGTAAAGTAAAAAAACATATATTTCTATATGTTTTTAAAAATTATCGATATCAATAATATTTATTGTTTTTTTATTACCATAAATTTTATAGTTAAATTCCTGTAATTTTTCATAATTCATAAACTTATCATCTTTTAAATTAGCAATAATTTCATCATATAAATTCCAACCATTTTGCACCTCATAAATTGGAAAAATTTCAATTTTATTTTGATTAGACCATGTTTCAATATTTGCATAATCATCATAATAATAAACTACAACTGAAATTTGTCCATCAGTCATTTTTTCATCAAAAACAACTTCATAATTGCCTCTTAATTTTAAAATCGTACTCTTGTCAACACTAAAATTAAGTGTTTTAATATCATATTCATCTAAAGTTACTAACTCGATATTTTTAAAAGTATCAAAAGTGACAAAAGTACCAATTGCTAATAAGATAATGCCGATAAAAAATGGATAAATAACAGTTTTTTTATTAGTAAAAATATTTTTCAAGACACAAAACACAAACGAAAATAAAATAGTTAAACTAATTAAAATTAATAATATACCCCATAGATTAATACCAATTATTAAATAATAAATAACTGCTACTATCGCAAAAATTAAACCAACAATTATAAAAACAATAGGGAAAAGAAAAAATAGAAAAATAAATATTTTAATGATAGTTTTGATAATAGAAACTAAATATGATTTATTATTTACTTCTTTTTTTTTACTTTTTTCTTCTGTTATAGATTCAGTTTTAATCTCTTCTTTAGTTGATTTTTTACTTGTTTTTTTTGATTTTGATTTTTCTTCTTTAGTATTTTTAATGTTATCTTTAAACAAAGCAAAACCGATCAAAATACAAACAACAAAATATAATATCCAAACTAATAGGCCCCAAACTACATTTAAAACAACATCTAAAGGAAAAAACGCGATATCAAATATGGCATGTCCCAATCCTAATAATCCCCAAAATGGCAATCCTAAAACAGCACATATAATTAGTAAAATTATTATTTTAATAATCATTTCACAAATAAATTCTAAAGTGATATTATCTTTTTGCTTAATATCATTAATCAAATTACTAGCAAAATTTGATAACTTTTTAGCACTTTTATCGATAAATTTTTCCAAATTATGTAAAGTATCAGAATCATCTTCGATAATATTTTTAGGATTGATTTTATAAGCTTTTAAAATCTCTTTACTTAATTCATCAACATCACCAAAATCTTTAATAGCTTCCTCTTCCGTTTTACCATTTTTAATCTTCTCATCAATATTATCACTATATTCTTCAATAATATCATTTACTTCATTTTCTTCTAAAATACTTAAATTTTTCTTTAATTTTTTTATAAATGATTTTTTATTCACCTTTCATACACTCCTTCATAAATTTATTAACACTAGTTACAAAATCATTCCAATTCTTTTTTAATTCTTTGACTCTCTGTTTACCTAAAACTGTTATTTTATAATACTTTCTAGCTGGTCCTTCAGTTGAGTCTACCAAATAAGTTTCAAAATATTTATCATTTGTCAATCTTTTTAATAATGGATAAATGGTTCCATCATTCACATCGACAAATTTAGAAACTTCTAAAACTAATTCATAACCATACATATCTTTTTTACTGACAGCTAACAAAACAACTAATTCCAGGACTCCTTTCTTAAATTGGGTATTCATAAACCACCTCTGCTATAATTATATACCTACTACCTTGCATTGTCAAGTACTAAATATTTAAAAATAGTATATTGACTATACTATTTTATTTCTTGAATAACATCCAAAACTGACTGCTTTTAGCAATTTATTACTTTAAAACTCTAAATTTGGTGCACGAGAAGGGACTTGAACCCTCACGAGTATATCTCACAAGCCCCTCAAGCCTGCGTGTCTACCATTTTCACCACTCGTGCAGATAAAAAACTAGATAAATTCTAGTTTTTGCTTTTTAAAGCTTTAAACATTTTTTTCCATAATCCATTTGAAGAATAGTTTAAAATTCCAACCTTATAAACTTTTAAGCCATATTTAATTAAAGCAAAAATAGTTATTGCCATTAAAACAATTGAAATAAGTACATCAATAACTGTAAATTCACCCATGACTAATAATGAAGGGCTTAAAATAGCGGAAATAAATGGAACATAACCTAAAATATTTATAATGATAGATCCTTCAAATGCACCAGCCATCATAGCTAAGTAATAATCTAATAAAACGATTAAGATGATAGGTGTTTGTAGTTGTTGGAAATCTTCCGTATTCGTAGTTACACTAGCTAAAATTCCTGCCACTAAAGAATAACCAATAAAAGTTAAAATCATCAAAATCAACACAAGAGGAATAATATATTTAAGTGAATCAATAAAACTTGGCGTAAATAAACCACCCAACATTCCTGTCAATTGACCAATTATATTCCCTACTCCAGCACTATCTCCAAAGAAGCCTCTAGATATCAAACCTAAAACAGCATATAAAATTAATAAACCACCTTGGATTAAAATAAAGAGATTACCTGCTATACATTTACTAAAAAAATGAACTTTAGGGGAAACATTAGAAATAATTATTTCCATACCTCGAGTTGTTTTTTCATCATTTATTTCAGCACCAATCATTTGAACTAAGAAAATAACTAAAATAAAAAATGGTAAAATAAAGATTGGGAAGACAGTTGACATAATAATGGACATATTTTCATCAGCGGAATCTTTACTTTCATCTAAAACAGTTCGATTAATTACTACGCCACTATTTATAGCTAACATTTCTTCTTCACTAATATCAAATTTAGTCATGGCTAAAGCAACTTTAACACTATTAACAGCACTATTAATAGTAGCCATATCCATACTATCGACAAAATTATTACTAATCATTTCAACATTAACGATGTTTTCCTCATCTAAATCAAAAACTAAAATTAATGAATCCTTTTCTTTTTCATCAGTCTTAATTATTTCAGTAATTTCATCTTTAGTTTTATCACTATTAATTAATTCATACTTATCTTCTTCTTCTGTTAAATTAAAACTAGCTAAAGTAGCATTTTTAAAAATATCAAAAGAGGTTTTTGTATTATCGACGACATATATTTTAGTTGTTTGATTAAAATCGCCGCCAAAGAAATTAATAATGTAATCAATATTAGCTAAACCAACTATTACTAAAGCAATACATATATTAGCAATATAGAACCATTTCGTTTTAATTTTTCTTTTTAAACTAACACCAATTAAAAACTTCAATTTATTTTTCATATGATTCACCCACTTTTGCTACAAATATTTCATTTAAACTTGGTTCTTCAACAGAAAATTTAGTTATATTGTTACACTTACTAACATATTTAAAAACATCTTCAACAATATCCTCACTTTCAATTTTAACTTCATATTCATCAGCTTTATTAATGACTGATACAACTCCTTTGATTTTTTTAATCTTATCAGGTTCAATTTCACCTTTTATTAAAATATTTTTTTTGCGATATTGTTGCTTTATTTTCTTTAATTCTCCAGCCAAAACCGACTTACCATTCATCAAAACAACTAACTTTTTACAAAATAATTCAACATGTTCCATACGGTGAGATGAAAAAATTATCATACTGCCAGCTTTAGACATCTCGACAATTTCTTTTTTAAATAATTCGACATTAAATGGATCTAAACCACTAAATGGTTCGTCTAAAATAAGCAATTTAGGATTATTAATAATAGCTGTTATGAATTGTACTTTTTGTTGATTACCTTTTGATAATTCTTTTATCTTTTTATCTAAATATTCTGGTATTTCAAATTTTTCTAGCAATTCTTTTAATCTTTTAATTATTTGTTCTTCCTTCATCCCTTTTAAAACACCATAATAAATAGCTTGTTCTTTAACTGTCAATTTAGTAAGTAAACTTCTTTCTTCAGTTAGAAAACCAATTTTATCAGTAACGCTATAATCTATCTTTTTGCCATCTAAAGTAATACTACCTTCAGTCATGTCAAGTAAGCCCATAATCATTCTAAATGTCGTTGTCTTACCAGCTCCGTTAACACCTAATAGACCAAATATTTCACCAGGTTTAACTTCGAATGATAAGTTATCGACAGCTTTAAAATCACCATAATATTTTGTAACATTCTCTACTTTTAGCATTTATAACCACCTCGAATTTTTTATTTTTTTTAATTTTTCAATTTCGTATTCTTTATATACTTTGATTAATTTTCTAATAACTTTGTCATAACTATCAAATATCTCATTATTCGATAGTTCAAAATAACTTTGAGTATATTTATAAAAATCTTCTTTTTCTGTATAAAGCCCCATAATCATATCTATTTTTAATTTACTTTTTTCACTTTTTATATTAAATATATACTCCTGATAACAATTGATGAGAAATTTAGAAATAATATCGTTTTCTAAGTATAAGAAATTAACGATTTTATCATAATGCGGACAACTATTAACGCTAATTAAATTCATTTAATGATAAACCTTACTATATCATTATAAGTAACTGCAATCATAAGTCCCATCAATAATATAAGACCAATAGCATGAATCGTATTTTCCACACTTGGTTTAACTGGTTTCCTGCGAATTTTTTCAATTATTAAAAATAGAATTCTGCCACCATCAAAAGCTGGAATTGGTAACAAGTTAATAAAACCGACATTTAAACTTAAATAACCTGTCAAATAAACAATATTTAAAAATCCCGCCTTCGCACTTTCGCCTACGATATTATAAATACCCACTGGTCCCGATAAATTAGATAAACTAAGTTTACCAGTAAATAAATAACCAATTATAATAAACATTTGTTCAATTAAACTAGCGAATTTAGTAAAAGCATACTTAATGGCTTCAAAAAAACCTTTTTCAATCGTATTATCTAGAGAAAAACCATACTGATAACTAACATTTTCACCATCTTCAATTTTTAGTGGTTCAATTTTAATAGTTTCAATTTGATCAGATCTTAAAACCTCAACTTCTAAAATACTACCATAATTAACTTGATATTCAATCATTAATCGATCGATACTATTAACTTCAACACCATTGATTTTTTTAATAACATCTCCTGTTTTTAATCCTGCTATATAACTTGGACTATCAATAGCAACATTAGAAACAATTGGTTTATTATTTGGATTTCCATTTATTAATCCAATAATAAAGAAAATAACAATAGCAAAAATAAAATTAAACATCACGCCAGCAACAATAGTCAAAAATCGTTGCAACCAAGTTTTAGATTGAAGCATTTTTTCTTTTGGTACCTTTTCATCAATATCTAAAGCTTCCCCTGCCATAGAACAAAAACCACCAATTGGAAACAATCTGATTCCGTATTCAGTTTCATCATTTTTTCGTTTAAATTTAAATATTCTAGGACCCATTCCAATACAAAATTCATAAACGTAAATACCCGCTTTTTTAGCGAAAATAAAGTGCCCAAGTTCATGAATAAAGATGGTAATACTTAAAACTAATATGAAATATATAAGTGTCATTTAATCATCCTTTGCTATAAGAAATTAATAAAATATATGAGCGCTAGAGCGACAAAAAGCGCACTATCTAGTCGATCTAAAACTCCGCCATGACCAGGCATCAAATTAGAAAAATCTTTAATATTATTTTGTCTTTTAATTAGTGAGAAAAACAAATCGCCAATCTGTCCGATAATCGATAAAAATAAAGTAATAAACACAAGCAAGAAAACATTGATACTTTGGTTAATAACAATTAAATAAAATAAAACGCTAATCAAAGTTCCAAAAAAGGCACCTCCTAAACAACCTTCCCAAGATTTATTAGGCGATATCTCATTTATTTTATGTTTTCCAAATAAAGTTCCTGTCGAATGAGCAAAAGTATCTGTCATCGTTGTAATTAAAAGAAAATAAATAAAATACATTAAACTCATATTTCTAATAATAATTAAAGTCGAAAAACCAACACCTAAAAATAAAGTAACTCCTATTAAATAAAAACATTTATCAACTTTAAAATTACTTTTATGCTTAAACAAAAATAAAATACCAAATATTAATAAAACAATCCCAACAACTTTAAAATCTAAAACAGCTGTAATATCATTTTGCACAATACTAGAACCAACTAAAAATAAAAAACAAATATAACTTACTAATCTAATCCAATAATCATCTTTAATAATTAAATCCAATATTTCTTTATAAGCGATTAAAGATACTACCAAAGCTAAAAGATAAAAAGGAATTCCGCCAAAATATATTAGGGGAAGTGTTATTATTAAAGCTATGATTGCACTAATTATTCTTTTTTTCATTTTTGATTCCTCCAAATTCTTATCACACTCTATTTAATATTATAATATAAATGATAATTTAATACAAGAAAAAAGAAGATAAATTCTTCTAACACTTTTAAATTTACATTTATTCATCAAAAAACCAAATTAATTTTGGTTTTTAAAACGAATCAATATTAATTTTTACTTTTTTAAGTCCATTTGCATATGATGAAGCTTGCACTATTGTCCTAATTGCATTAGCAATTACACCTTTTTTACCGATGACACTACCAATTACACTTTCATCAACTAAAACTTCAATAGTAATAAATTCTTCATCATCTTCAAATTGTTTAACTGATACCATATCAGGATCAGTTACAACACTTTTAACTAAAAATTCAGTAAGTCCAACTAAATTCATAATTACTTATCCTTTGCAATTTTTGATTCGTGAAACTTTTGCATAATACCTTGTTGTTTAAATAAATTTCTAACAGTATCCGTAGGAATAGCGCCATTATTTAACCATTTTAATGCAAGTTCTTCATTAATTTTAACTTCAGCTGGTTCCATGATTGGATTATATGTTCCTACAACTTCAATAAATTTACCATCTCTTGGGCTTCTTGAATCAGCAGCTACAACACGATAAAATGGTCTTTTTTTAGCTCCCATTCTTTTTAATCTTAATTTAACAGCCATTAATTAATCACTCCTTTTCTTCTGATTCATTATAACATACAAAATAAAAAGTGTCAACTATTTTTGGTTGACACTTTATTGTATGTAATTTTCATCAACTTTATTAATTTCTTCTAAATCTTCATCTGTTACTTCATCATCGATTTCTTCCCAAGGCTCTTCATCTTCTTCGATTGCAATCTTAACTTTTGTTTCTCCTACTATTTCAACGCCTAATTCTTTTTCAATATCAAAAGATATTTGTTTATTATCTAAGATATTAACACCTAAACAATTAGGTTGACTTAATGTTCTTACAATAATATCTGTTTCAGCACTTAAATCAGCATTTTCTTTTATTTTAACATTAAACAAATCATTATATTCGATTTTTTGATTAACAACAGTCGTTTTAGAATCATTATCATAAGAATACCAAATATTGACATCAAAAGAACCATCGACCCCTATTTTGTCTCCTGATTTATAACCTTTAAATTTATGATTAATCACCCAACATCCTAAAACTGTCGTCGGTTGATCATTAGTGGTTATTTTATAATTGTTTTTAAAATATTTTTTACCTTTCCCAATAACAGCTTTAGTAACTATTTCTTTAAACAATGCCATATCATCACCTCTCTAGTTTAATATATGCATTTATTATTTATTTGTACATAAAACCTATTAATTCAAAGAAAAAACTTAAAAAAAGATTATTGAAAAATCAATAATCTAAATTTGATAAAGGTTAGTAAAAGTTCCATCTCATCGACTAACAATTGTCTCTTTCTTCAACATTTTTTTCATATCCTCACCTACTAATTCAATTTAGCAAAATTTATAATTTGACCATTTTCAATAATTGCCTCGTATCCATCAGATTCAACTATGCCACTAACAATAATGCCATTTTCAACATTTAAATCAATTTTATTAGGTTTAATACCGTCAAAAGTTAAATCTTCGTTACTATATTTTTTAACTTCTGGATTAGTCATCAAATCTTCTCTTACTTCATCTAAATAATTGTCGACATTAATTCTTTTTTCATATATATCATAACTAAGAGCATTAGATGAAACTTCCGAAGGAATTGTCAATTCACCAACTTCATCAAACTTACTAAACTCGATCACTAGTTCTGATTCATATTCAATATTATCGATAGTTAAATTGATAGTAGCATGAATACTTTTAATTTTATGATTATCGATATTAATACTAAAATTAGGGGCATTAATAATATTAGCATTTTTAAATTCATCAATATAACTTAAAAATGATTTTAATTGTTCTTGATTTAATTGAATGTTGTAATTGTTATCACTTTTAACAATGCTTCCAAACTCGCCCAATAAATTAAAATCCATAAATTTATGGCCAGTTTCTTGTTTATACCAAGCATCCTCATAGGTGAAATATTTATTATTGCTATCATAATAAATTTTTTCAGAGGTGCTTTTTCCAAAATATAAGGTGTTTTTTTCGACAATCGCCATGCCATCGTTAACATCAATTTCGTAAGTTATGTTTTTATTGATATCGTTCCCTGCGCCTTCTTTGGTTAAAACAATGCTTTCTTTAATGTGATAGTTATTTAAATGTTCCATCTCATCAATCGATTTGTCCAAATCTTTCTCAGCACTACTACAACCAGTTAAAAATAAGCCCCCAATTAGTAAATATTTCAACCATTTCATATCTTCACTTCCCTATACTTATATAATATCAAAAAAATTAGTTTTTTACAACTAATTTTTACAAATCAATGATTTGTTCCCAAGGTAGATTACTATCTCCAAAATGACCATAACTAGCTAAATTATAATAGATTGGTCTTAATAAATCTAATTCTTTAATTATATTATCAACACTGAAATTAAAGTTATTTTTAACATAATCATTTATTTTTTCAAGACTTTTTTTGTTAGTATTGAATGTTTCAATATTAATGCTGATAGGCAATTCCTTTCCGATAGCATAAGATAATGCAACTTCACATTTATCACAAAATTTATGCGCGACAATGTTTTTAGCAACATACCTAGCATAATAAGCGGCACTACGGTCTACTTTAGAAGGATCTTTACTACTAAAGCAACCACCACCAACTCTACCAACACCACCATAAGTATCGATGACTATCTTTCTTCCAGTAGTTCCACTATCACCAAATGGTCCTCCCACTATAAAAGAGCCACTTGTATTAATCAATATCTTAGTATTTATCATCAATTCTTTAGGTATTACTTCATCGATAACTTTTTCTTTTATATATTTTTTCAATTCTTCTTGACTAACTTCTTTTTTGTGTTGTGAGGAAACAATTATTGTATCAATCCTTACAATTTTATCATCATCATATTCTACAGTAACTTGAGCTTTACCATCCGGCATTAAAATAGAATTAGCATTACTTTTTCGTACTTCAGCTAACTGTTTAGTCAATTTATTAGCTAATAAAATAGGTAAAGGCATGAATTCGTCTGTTTCACAAGTTGCATAACCAAACATAATCCCTTGATCACCTGCACATATTTTATCTTTATTAACAGCTTTGTTTATTTCATTAGATTGTTCACTTACCTTAACCAATACTTCAAATTCCTCGTTATAACCAATATCTTTAAGCACTTCTTTAGCAATTTTTGCATAATCTAATTTAGCTTTAGTACTAGCTTCACCATATATTAAAACAAAATTATCTTTAATCGTAGCTTCAACAGCCATATGACTATTTTTATCTACTGTTAATGCTTCATCTAGTATTTTATCGCTAATTTTATCACATATTTTATCTGGGTGTCCTTCGGTTACTGATTCACTTGTTATTAATTTTTTCATTTAAATTACCTCCATTACATTATATGAAAAAAACTCTATGAAAGAGTTTTTTTCTTTCATCGTTATTAGCTTTACCACCTAACCTAATAGGTTGGTATGAGTTCATTGAGCTAATCCTCTCCCTCATTCTTGATAAAATTATATTCAATTTTTAAATATTAGTTAACAATTTCACCATCCATACTCCATGTTTTAACACTAGTTATCTTTACATTAACAATTTTTCCTAAATATTTACTATCAGCTTTAACATTAACTAATTTCATAGTATCAGTATAACCTTTTAAATAATCTTTCTTTTTTGAACTATAATCTTCTAATAACACCGGTACTATTTTATTTAAATATTTATCATTATTTTCTTTAGAGTATTTATTCACTAATTCATTTAATTTTTGTAATCTATTTTCCTTGATATCTAAAGAAACATCATCTTGCATTTTACTAGCAGGAGTCCCGATTCGTGGTGAGAAGATAAAAGTGAATGCACCATCGTATTTACACTTATCAACTACATCTAATGTATCTTTAAAATCTTCCTCTGTTTCATTTGGAAAACCAACAATAATATCAGTCGTAATAGAAACGTTAGGTATTTTTTCTTTTAATTTATCAAATAAATTTAAATATTTTTCTTTTGTATAACGTCTACCCATTAACTTTAATATTTTATTAGATCCAGACTGTAATGGCAAATGAATATAAGGCATAATATTATCGTATTTACTAATAATATCAATCATATTATCGTCAAAATCCCAAGGATGACTAGTTACAAACCTAACACGATTAATTTTAGTTTTAGCCACATCTTCCAATAAATTAGCCATATTATAATCAATATCTAAATCCTTACCATAAGCATTAACATTTTGTCCTAATAATGTTACTTCTTGATAACCATTTTTAATTAAATCTTCGACTTCTTTTATTATATACTTAGGTAATCTACTTCTTTGTTTACCTCTTGTATAAGGTACAATACAATAAGTACAAAACTTATCACATCCATACATAATATTGACCCAAGCTTTATATTTACTATCTCTTTTAACCGGAATATTTTCAATTACATCCCCTTCACAAGAAAACACTTCGATTTCTTGTTTTTTATTAGTATAAGCTTTTTCGATAATATTAGGTAAATTAACAATATTATGAGTTCCAAAAACAAAATCAATCCATTTATATTTTTTCATTATTTCATCGACAATAACTTCTTCTTGAGCCATACACCCACCAAAACCAACCATTATATTTTTAGTATAACTTAAATGTTTAATTCTTCCTAATAAACCGAATACTTTGTTATGAGCATTTTCTCTTATAGCACAAGTATTTAAAATAATTAAATCGGCTTCTTCTAAAATATCTGTCTTAGCATAACCCATATCAGATAATATAGCACTTATGTTTTCAGAATCATGTTCATTCATCTGACAACCATAAGTTTTAATAAAATATTTTTTATTTTTTCCTAAATTTTTTTGATTGTCATTTAATTTATAATCATCAGTTTTAATTAAAACTTTATTATTAGTTCTTTTCCTTGCTTCAACTAAATTAGGTATATGCATACTATCACTTCCCTAGTTATAAATGATAACATATTTAAAATTTAAATTCAATATAAAAGTTAAATCTTTATTTGTTCTATAATAAATAGTGTTGGCATTTTTTCTTACCAACATTATTGTTTATTATCAATATTTTTATGTTTTATTTATAAGCGAAGTTTATTTTTATATAATCTCTTTTATATAAATTAAGTTTAAAAGGAATCTGCACGGACGCCGTTGGTATTCATAGGGTTGTTGTTGTTGATGTTGCCATTGTTATTGACGTTACGAACGGTAGACGAACTCTCGCGATTCCCTAACCAGAAATAATCCTTTATATTCAAATAAGAATCTTGTGCGCCTGCTCTTGTATATTGCTCCTCATCTAATAATCCCACTTTTTTAGTTATTGTTATTTCATCGACATCAGTATATATTCCTACATTAAATGTATTATCTAATATATTATTTTGAATACTACTATCTAAACTATTATAAAAATATTCATTTAACCAATTGTTGATATAACTACTTTCATATTCTTCTTGCGTTTCCCAAACTTTACTTGTTGGTTGTATTGCTGTTAATGGTTGCTGAGATACCAATAATAATGTATTCTCTTCTGTATCTATTTCCATTACTCGCCAATGATGACTCCCATACCATAAATGATTATTTGTTACAATATCATTTCCACCTTTATAATAATAGATATTACTATTTGTTTCATCTTGCACTAATCCTTTGGTTCCAACTTGTTCTAATAATGTTGATATTAAATTTGGCTTCTCTTCGTTCACTTTGCATTCTTCATCATAGCGAAATACATATTGATTATGTGCCTCATCCCACCTATATAATACACATCCTGTCATTTCTTCATTGGTTACTGGATTAGTTATATC
>CALVXM010000012.1 GCA_944371305.1 uncultured Bacilli bacterium
GTTTCCTCCATTGACGAATATTCCTAACTGCTGTCTCCCGTAGGAGTCTGGGCCGTGTCTCAGTCCCAGTGTGTCCGATCAGCCTCTCAGCTCGGATATGCATCGTTGCCTTGGTAGGCCATTACCCCACCAACTAGCTAATACACCGCAAGCTCATCTCAAAGTGAAGCCGAAGCTCCTTTTAGCATATCTAGTTATCTAAATATGAATTATCCGGTATTAGCGATCGTTTCCAAACGTTATCCCAGTCTCTGAGGTAGATTACCCACGTGTTACTCACCCGTCTGCCACTAAAGGGAAAATCCAAATCAGACTGAATCCAGAATTGTGCAAGCACTCAACTTTCATCAATCATCAATGGGCCCTTTCGTTCGACTTGCATGTCTTAGGCATGCCGCCAGCGTTCATCCTGAGCCAGGATCAAACTCTCCAAAAAAAAATAATTTTTTTGTTAAAATTGTTTTGTCCTGACTAATTATGAAATTGACATTTTGCTCAGTTTTCAAAGATCATTCCTGCGCTCTTTCAAGTGCGCATTAATAATATATCAAATTAGAATTGACAAGTCAATACTTTTTTCACTTTTTTTTGAAATTTATGTGAAAAATGTAAAATACTGTCGATATACTAATTTTCTTAAGAAAATTAACCGTTTTTATAGGTCTTTTTTCGAAAGCCACTATAATATATCAAATAAAAATTGCCTTGTCAATACCTTTTTGTGTTTTTTTGTTCATTTTTATTATATTCTTAACTTTATAAAAAATTACTCTTTTTTTCTTCTTCTTTTAACTTAAAATAATAAGCACAATACTCTCGATTTTTTTTTGCATCAAACATTATAACTTTATTCTTATAATCATCGATTAATTCATCTAAACCATTTTTTATAACTTTATCTAAATCATCACTATAATTCATCAGTTTTTTATGATATGCATATTCTAGTTTATCGAGTATCTTAAATTCTCCACTAGGGAATATTCGTAAATCTAAATCATAATCTATATATTTAATAGTTTGTTCTTCAATAATAAAAGGTGTTGCTATATTACAGTAATAATATATTCCATCTTTTTTTAATTGACATATAATATTAAACCATTTATCTTTAAAAAAATACATTACTGCAGGTTCCTTAGTCCGCCACCACGTTCCCTGCGATTCAACAACTTTCGTTTTATAATTTCCAAATACAATATAATCTTTTTTAATATCCAAAACTATCGCTTCATCCCAAAATCTATGAACTTTGCCATTGTGTTTATAACATTGGATTTGGAATTTGTCTCCTATACAAATTTTTTTCATACTTTACCTCTTCCTTTTTATATTATACAACTTTTGTATAAAAAAAGAAAGAACCTAAATTTGCCTCTAATCTTCTAAATATTTAATTGCTGCTTGATATTGCGAATCGTTTTCTAAAGTTGGGTTTTTTAAATAATCTTCGGTTAACAATACTTCTAAATCTGGTTTTATTCCAACACCATCTATCCATTCGCCTTTTGATGTCAACCATTTTTGTGTCGTTATTTTATATTCACCGATACCTGTCACTTGTTGAAGAGTTTGTACTGTTCCTTTTCCATAACTTGTGTTACCAATGATATAAGCATTCAATTGTTCTTTTAAAGCACTAGCCATAACTTCACTAGCCGAAGCACTCATAATATCTTGCAAAATTACAATTTTATAATCCTTATCCTTATTACCAGTAGAATATTGTTTAGTAATACCATTTTTATCTTCAGTTTGATAAATAATATGAGTATTATCTAAAAATAAGCTGATCATATCTCGAACCGAAGATAAATGTCCTCCTGTATTTCCTCTTAAGTCAATAATTAAACTTTTCATTTTCTTATTTTCTAAATCCTTTAAAGCATCAGCAAATTGAGTATAGGTATTTTTGGCAAAGACATCCACTTTGATATAACCAATATTATCTTCTTTCATATCATAATGAACAGATTCTAATATAACTTTTTTAGTTTTCATCTCGAATTCTAGTTCTTTATCATCACGTAAAACTGTCAATTTAATATTATCAGCATCAGCAATTTTATCAACAACTTGGTTAGTAGTAACATTCTTTAATTCTTCACCGTTAAGTTTTATAATTACATCTCCAGTTTTTAATCCAGATTCACTAGCTGGACTGTTAGGGTATACTTCAGCTATCACAATTTCACCATCTATAGCATAAATACCAATACCCAATCCTTCATATTCTCCTTCTAAAGTTATGTCAAAATTATTAGAAGAATCGTCAATAAATTGCGAATAATCATCCAAAGAACTCAACATTCCATCGATGGCACTAGCTATTAATTTTTCTTTGTCGATATCACCGTAATAATTTTCTAAAATGTAATTATATTCTTCAATAAAACTCTGAATTTCTTTGTTAACAGTAACATAATCATCATCTGATTTTAAATTTCCTTTTCTGCCAATAAAATAACCAGCTAGCGAAAAAAATAAAGCAATTATTACTGATAATAATACAAATTCAAAAATTCCTAAATTTTTATTAGAAGATTGTACTTCACTTTTTTTCTCTACTTTAATTTTTTTTACTTCATTATTTATTTTAGCTTCTACTTCTTCAGCACTTATCTTTTTAGGTTTAACAGTTTTTTTTATATCTTTTTTATCACTATTAGCAACATTAGTTTTATTAGAAGTTTTTCTTGTCCTTTTAACTGTAGTTTTATTGGTTAAATTAGTTTTTGTTTTATTAGTGTTTTCTTTTACTACCTTATTGCTATTATCAGCCATATATCATCCATCCTTACTTATAATAATATATCATAAATTCACATAAAATTCTATTATATTTTAAAATTTTCACAAAAAAAACAAATTATTAAATATTAACTCAAAAATCATCCACAATAAAAATGTTAAACAATTTAAAAAAAACTAGTTTTTCTAGTTTCAAACAAATTAATGGTGACCTGTATGGGATTTGAACCCATGAATGTAACCTTGAGAGGGTTATGTGTTAACCGCTTCACCAACAGGCCAAATAAGAAAACAGATTATTCTGTTTCTTCTTTTGCAATTTCTTTTAAATGATTCATAATTTTGTCACCTTCATAAGAAGAAGTGATTTTACCATTTTTAATTTTCAATAATGTAGAACCTTTAAATTTTAATTTTTTTATGTCATTTGTATTTAAAACAGATTTTTCTGCTTTAAAACTTTTATTAAAGTAATTCCCTAATTTAGCTGTATAAACTCTTATAGCATCTTCCTTAGAACTATAATTACTTAAATAAACACTATAAACAGACGCATTATAATCATCATCATCATAAACCATAACATAATATTCTTTATTTGGTTGTTCGAAAATATTTCCAATTAAAATCTCATCATATTGAATAACAGCTGAATCATCACCAGTATTATCTTCCGGTGTATCTTTTTTATTGACCAAAATTGTCAATACGTAAAAAGCTACAAATATAAGAGTTACAATAATAATCAATTTAATTAATTTCCCAACTTCATTTTCATTACTAATCGTTCTGTTCGTTGTTTTTTTTGCCATTTTTCTTCACCTTTTAAATTATAGCATATTAAATAGAAAAAAGAAACATTTTTTAAATGTTTCACTAATGTTTCATTATTTGGCGACCGTATTTACATTAATTGAGTTTGCAACTTCTAACAATTGTTCACCACTCAACTTATCAGATACAACATAAAATTCAACACCATTACTTACCCATGATACAGAATTATCTGACAATGCTCCAACAGTATCGGTAATTATATACGGTTCACCATACATAGGAATAGTCAATAACTCTTCAGCAGCTTTAGCAGTTTCTTGAACTACTGTAAATGGATTATCACCGCTAAAAGTTAAGATTATTCTCTCCCCGTTTTCTATTGAAACTTTTTCTTGACCTGAAAGTTGTGTATTTTCCGGTATATACATAGGATATAAAATTGAATCTAAAGTAGCACTAGTTGTTTCGGTTTCAACGTTTTTCATATTACCTTGTAAAGTAAAATAACTATCATCGTAAGTTGCATTATAATCAATATTATTAAATGTCATTTTCATTTGCAATTCATCTTTTTCATTCAATATATCAACCGATTTTATATTTAAATCTTTATCAATTGACACTTTTTGTTTTACTAATTGATTATTATTTGAATAATTTACTTTGGTCGTAAATACATACATACTATCGATTTCTTCAAAAGTTTTTTCTTGATCACTTTCGATATCTTTTAAAATTGTCTGCAACAAATAAGCTTGAGAATTATTGTATGGCCATTCACTTTGAAACTTAAAACTTTTATTAAGAGATGGAGTCAAAACATGAACACCTTCTTGATTTTTTAAAATAATTTGTTCATGATTGTTAGTTTTATTCTTTAAACTAACTCTAAAATTATCTTCCTTTTGATAAGCAACCTCAACATCGTACAAATAACTATCTTCATTATTGATAATTTCAAGTTCCCCATTTAAGTAATAATTATCGATTTTAGAAATTTTTTTATTTAAATCATTAACAATATCTTTTTCGCCATATTTACCACAACCAACTAATAGAAATCCACTAAGTAAAACCAAAATACACAATAAATATTTTTTCACTTTCTCACTCCTGTTCAATTAATTATATTGAAAGTTTTTCTAAAAAATGTATATTTTTTCTTATTTTGTTTAAAATACTTAGTGAATAAAAGAAAGGAATGATTAATTTTGGAAACATTACAAAAAATTTGTTTAGTATTTACCATTATCGGTGCGATTGTATGGGGTCTAATTGGATTATTTGATTTTAATTTAGTTAGCTATATTTTCGGTGAAGGTTCTATGTTTTCCCGTATTATATATACAATCGTTGGTATATGTGGATTAATTAATATCGGTATATTATTTAATCATATAGAAAAATAAACTTCATCGAGAAGTTTATTTTTCGTATATTCTTACCTTCATTCTAAGCACTGAAGATGAATATTCAACTCTTGGATCATTACCACTTACAATAATTTCAACATCATGAGTTCCAACGCCCAATCCTTTTAAATCAACGTAAGCCGTGACATCATCAGCTGTAATATTCTCAACAATGTCAGTTACACCTTTTAATTTGACTGTAACACTATCAATGTCAATTGGCGTTACACCAAAATTACTTCCTAAGTTAATTCTTGAAATACCAACATTTTCAATATCAACATTACTAATATCATCGCTTAACATAACATTAACTGTTACATTATCCAAACTCATATGTTTTACACCAGTTGGTTTTTCTAAATTGATTTTAAATTCTGTGTTTTCTGACAAACCATCAACATTAATATAAACTGGCAAATATTCTATAGTAGCTAATGTTTCAGTTGGTCCATACAAAGTAACATTAGTATCACTTCCACCATTGACAATTAAATTACTAATTCCCATATTATAAATAACACTACCAGTTGGAATTACCCTTATTGGTACTTCTTTACTTGGAGAATCAATTAATAATTCGACATCAACACGAGCAGGACTAATCTCTACATCTACGACATTTCCAGATTCGTCATAAGCTCTTAAAGGAGAAGAAACAACTATTTTTTCACCTAATTTAAACTCTGGTAAATTTTTAACATCTACTAAAGCTTTAACTGTCGCTACTTGTTCAACTTTATAAGCAGCACCTTTAATAACAACCGAATCATTATTTAAATTAACTTCATCGATAATATAGCGTTCGTCCAAAGTATCTTGATTCAACAAATCGACTGATAAAGTTTTAGTAGCTGAAACCTTCTCATGAATGACAACAGTAGCAACAGATGGATTAATACTATATTTAATACCACTACTTAATTGATCATATTCAATATCAACTTTATGCGTACCAGGTTTTAATCCCCATAAATCAATCACCACTTCATTAGTGGGAGATTGTTTAGCAATATATAAATCCGCTTTATTTCCAATTAAAGTTATATCGACATTTTCAGGAATACCTTCAACGACATAATTATCTTCATCATATAAAACTTTAACTTGCTTAATTGGTAAAACTTCAGCCGAACTCTCTGAATAAGTCAAAATTCTTTGATCAATTACTACAAAAATTAAAATTGCGATTATAAGCGAAATAAATAACAAAGTATTAGATTTAGATAACCAATTTTCAAATCTCTTGCTAGGTTTACCAAATTTTGAATTTATCAATAGTATTAATTTACTAATTGGAACGACAATTATTTTATCAATTATCTTAGAAAAAAAGGAACCGATGCTTTTAAACATTTTCTTTATTGCTTTCATCTGCTACCTCCTCATCATCGACAAATACTTCTTTTTTAGGTCTTAATTCCTCTAAAATACGAAGTTTAACCTCATCCAAAGTTAAATTGTAATATAATTCACCATCAATAGCAATTGAAAGTCGACCAGTTTCCTCTGATACAACAATGGCAATACAATCGCTAACTTCTGATATACCTAAGGCTGCACGATGACGTGTACCTAATCTCTTGCTAATTTTTAAGCTATCGCTAGTAGGGAAAACAGCACCAGCGCTAGTTATTTTATCACCTTGAATAATTAAGCCACCATCATGTAATGGATTATTAGGGAAAAATATTGAAATCAACAAATCGGACGATATATCAGCATAAATTTTCTTTGACTTCTCAATGTAATCATTTAAACTGTTATCTCGTTCTAAAACTATTAACGCTCCGATTGATTGTTTTCTTAAGTAATCCAAAGCGTTTGTTATTTCATAAACCATTTTTTCTCTTTCATCAACTGTTAAAACTTTATGGCGACCAAGCAATTGACTTCTTCCTAAATGTTCTAAAACACTTCTTATCTCTGGTTGAAAAATAACGATAAGAGCAAGTGGTCCCCATTCAATAACATAGTCTAATAAAAAGCCAATAGTCACAAGTCCCAACAAATCACTTATAATTTTTAAAACAATAATGATCAAAATTCCTTTAAACAACATGACCATTTTAACATTTTTTCTCAAGCTTTTTAAAATATAATATAAAACAAACCAAACAATTAATACATCGATGATTTTTTTTATGAGTTCAATAATACTATTAAATGTCATTTTTACCTCCTTAATCTACTTTATTATATCATAAAACGAATATTTATGATTTAAAAAAGTGACCTTAGTCACTTTATTACCATCCGAATAACTTTGAGATTTGTGGTAAGAATATAATAAACAGTAACATAATAGCAAAAATTATTCCAATAAATATATACGCATTCTTATTACTTGTTTTCTTAACCTCTTGATTAACTTCTTGTTTTGGCGCTTCAAAAGGACTATATTGAGTCGTATGTGATAAAGCTTCCTCCATTGCTTCTTCTTTATTAAGATTAGCAACCGCACTCATTGGATTTGGTTGAACTTGGGCAGGTTGCGAATTAACTTGTGGATTTTGAACAAATTGTCCTTGTGAAACAGTAGTATTCATATTATTATTTTGCATTATAGTCTGCCCCATAGCAGGTTGACTCGTATATGGGGTTTGATTATTTGGCACAGCTTGTGGATTTATATTTTGTGAATTACCTTCATACATATTATCATTCATATTATTACCTCCATTTAGTCTAATTACATTATAGCAAAAAAAATAGTAAATGAAAATACTATTTTTTATCTTTATGAAAATATTTTATAATTGACTTAAAAATTCTTCTTCATTCCAAATTGTTATTCCTAATTTAAGGGCATCGTCATATTTACTACCAGGATTTTCTCCAACAATCACAACATCCGTTTTTTTACTAACACTTCCACTAACATTACCACCTAATTCTTCGATTTTTTCTTTAGCTTCATTTCTCGTAATATTAGATAAAGTTCCAGTAAGAACAAAAGTTTTTTTGTTAAAATTATCATTTACAGTAATTTTACCTAAATAACTCATATTTATACCGTGTTCTTTTAATGAAAAAATAAGTTGTTTGTTGTTAGTAAAATAATCAACAACACTTCTTGCAATAACTTCCCCTATATCTTTAATATCCAATAATTCCTCGTAACTAGCTTGCATTAGATTATCAATATTACCATAATATTTAGCCAAAATTTTAGCCGTTTTATTACCAACGTATCTTATTCCAAGTCCAAACAACAATCTTTCTAACGAATTTTGTTTACTATTTTCAATACTGTCTAACAAATTATTTATGCTTTTACTGCCAAAACCTTCAAGTTCCATTAATTCTTCTTTATATTTATAAAGTTCATAAAAATCAATGATGTTATTTAAATAACCCATATTATAAAAATCTTCTATTATTCGATCACCAAAGCCATCGATATACATAGCATCTCGACTGACAAAATGAATTAAATTTTCAATTTTTTTCTTATCACAATCATCATTTACGCAATAATAAGAAGTATCTTTCTTGACTAATTTTGATCCACAAATAGGACATTCTGTAATCATTTTAAAATCTTGTTCATCACCTGTTCTTCTATCTTTTTTCACGCTAACGACTTCTGGTATTACATCTCCAGCTTTCCTAATTGCTACAATATCACCAATTTTAATATGTTTAGTTAAAACATAATCTTCATTGTGTAAGGTTGCTCTTGATATTACTGACCCCATTAATCTAACTGGTTCCAAAACAGCATTAGGTGTTACCTGTCCAGTTCGACCAACTGTAAATTTTATATCCTTTAATTTTGTTAACACTTCTAAAGCAGGAAATTTATAAGCTGTCGCCCATTTGGGATATTTACTAGTGAAACCTAGTTTAGCCTGTTGACTAAAATCATTAGTTTTTATAACAATCCCATCGATTTCATAAGGCAAATCATTTCTTTTTTCGGTCCATTTAGCAATATATTTTAAAACTTCATCAATATCTTTCAACAATTCAATATTAGGATTGATATCAAAACCTAGATCTTTCATAAATTGTAATGATTCATAATGTGTTTTGATCCCAAACTCTTCAGGATTAGGCAAATGGTAGATAAAACAAGCTAAATTCCTTGAAGCTGCTATTTTACTATCTAATTGTCGAACACTACCAGCTGCAGCATTTCGAGGATTCGCTAATAATTCTTCTCCATTCGCTTTTCTGATTTCATTCAATTTATTAAAACTTTTTTTACTCATATATATTTCGCCACGAACTTCAATATCAATTGGCTTAGGTAATACTAAGGGAATAGTTTTTATAGTTTTAACATTATGAGTAATATCTTCTCCAGCTATTCCATCCCCCCTTGTAGCACCTCTTACTAATTTTCCGTTTTTATACAACAATGAAACTGATAAGCCATCAATTTTAAGTTCGCATACATAGTTTGGAATTACTTCTTTTTTTATACGATTGTCGAATAATCTTATTTCTTCTTCATTAAAAACATTACTTAATGAAAGCATAGGTTTTTCATGAACAATTTTTTTGAATTCTTCAATCACTTCACCTCCAACTCGTCTAGTTGGTGAATCATCACGAATCCAATCGGGATGTTTTTCTTCAATTTTTATTAATTCTTGCATATAACGATCATATTCTTGATCAGTTATAGTAGGTCTATCTAATGCATAATACTCATAATTAGCTTTGTTGATTAATTCTATAAGCTCATTCATTCTATCCATGTTAATCACCATGTATAGTATATCATGTATAACGTTAAACATAAAGATTTGAAGTAACAATTTTTTAAATTTTTCAAACAAAAAATAGTCCTTATTTATAAAGACTATTTAATTTCATCTGGTGTCCCGTACAGAACTCGAATCTGTGACCCTTTGATTAAAAGTCAAATGCTCTACCAACTGAGCTAACGGGACGAATAAATGGCTGCCTCGGCTAGATTCGAACTAGCGCATGCCACAGTCAAAGTGTGGTGCCTTACCGCTTGGCTACGAGGCAATCTAACCTAATACAAAAAGTGGTGGAGAGAGATGGAGTCGAACCATCGAACCCGAAGGAACAGATTTACAGTCTGCCGCGTTTGACCACTTCGCTATCTCTCCAAGAATGGTGCCGAAAACAGGAATCGAACCCGTAACCTACTGATTACAAGTCAGTTGCGCTACCAATTGCGCCATTTCGGCAAATAAAATGGTGGGCGATATAGGACTCGAACCTATGACCCCCTGCTTGTAAGGCAGGTGCTCTAACCAACTGAGCTAATCGCCCAAATGTCTTGGACGTAATTAACTATAACATTTTAAATAGCAATTTGTCAAGAACTTTTTTATTTTTTCTCAATTTTTTTTAAACTTTCGTCAATCCACATTGGCAGCTTATATGACAACGTTTTAAAACCAAGACCTGTTTCTACAATCTTTTTCTTTCTTTTTCTAACATTTTTCTTATAATCGATATTTTTAATACTTAAGTTCAAATGGCACTCATCATCATTAACTCCAATTATTTCCACATATATAGTATCACCAACATTTACATAATCATGTATATCTTTTACATATCCATGTGAAATTTCTGAAATATGAATTAAGCCATTATAATAATCATCTAAAGAAACAAAAATTCCATACGATTCTATTCCTGTAACAATACCTTCAACAATTCTTCCTTTAATATATTTTGTCATATCTCCACCTCTTTTTAATTATATCATATTTTATCTAAAAAAGCTTTACAGAACACATAATCTAATATATAATACTACTTGGTGAGACAATATGAAAAAAAATGAAGAAATTATAATTGATATTATTGATCATTTAAGACCATTTTTAATAAATGATGGCGGTGATGTAGAATTTGTAAAATATGAGAATAATAACGTTTATATCAAAATGACAGGAGCATGTGCTAATTGTCATATGCTTGATTTAACTTTAAAAGAAGGTATTGAAGCTGCTATCAAAAGTGAAGTACCAGAAGTTAAAGAAGTAATTAATATTAGTTAGTTCTCTAACCATTCAATATTTAAATCATTATCTTTAAAACGCAGATAAATATATTTTAATATTTTTTCATAACCTTCAGTTTTAGAGATAACTTTTTTTAATTCAATTTCATCAATTTCATTATTGATGATTTTTTCATATAAATCAAAATAATAAGTTGGAAATAACATTCTAGCTAAAAAAAGACGTTTTTCTTCATGACTCAATTTATTATAAATTAAAAACAAATTAACTTCATTAATTATATCCATATTATTGAAAAAACAATATTTAAAATATTCACATATATCTCTAATTCGTAAATCAATTATACAATTCAATGGATTATATAATTGGAAAGCTGTATTGTCGATCCTGCGATGAGATAAACCAAGATATATATTATCTTTATTTGTATTACTAACAATAGTGATAGCATTTTCAGCAAGTCCAACGTAATAATTAAAACTTTCTCTAATAATAGGAAATTTTTTGCCAATCTGACTTAATTGATATTCGAAATAATCAACTTTTTGTGTCCATAATTGATACCAATTGTCTCTTCGTAATTTTTTTTGTTCTAGGGGAATATTTATATTATCTAAATTTATTATATCATTTATTTCAATATTTTTTTTATCTATAAATATTTTTAACAAAATGTAATTATCACCATTAATATTGGTAATTACATTCTGCTGTTTATTTAAAACTATTTGATGAAAAGGAAAATAATTGCTCAAAATAACATTTAATTTATAAATTTCATCTATTTCCTCAATATTATCATAAGGCATCATTAAATAATTTATATTATCTACTTGAAAATAATAATTTTTTTGTTTTTGGTGAATAGTATCAATAGCTAAACCATAATGATAATTTAAAGCATTTTTCATATATCCACCTCATTTAATTTTATGTTTATACTATTTTTTTAAAACAAAAAAACAGTAGTTTTTACTCTACCATTTCTTTTATTTTATCAAATATTTCTTTATATTTATCGATTTGTTCAGTTAAAGTTTCAATATTGCTTTCAAGAACTTTATTTTTTTCTAACTCTTCTTTATACAGTTTTTCATAATCTAAACTGATTTCCTCAATCTCTTCTTGTGGTTCATTTTCTTCAGGAATTACAGTTATAGGTTCCTCTATTTTTTTGTTTTCTTGCAACAAATTAACTAAGTTACCTTGTAGTTTAAATACTCTTGTATCTTGCAATATAATATCATTTAAATTGTCTTCATTCAAATCAATAATATTAAGATCGCTACCATCGCGATTACATCTTACTACTTCCTTGATGATTTCTTTAATTAAATTCCATTCTTCATTATCGGTAATTATACATGCTTTAGTTCCTATTATTTTAGACGCATATAATTTTGTATAACCAGATTCGTCAATTTCATTTAAAGAATAAATTAAATACTCAGTATCATTATTAACAAAATAACGTACTACTTCTATTTCGACGTAATCGCCATTAGTATTTTTAATTTTTCTTGCCAAATCAACCATCTCCAATCTACAATTAAATCATACCATAAACCAAATAAAAACACAAGATTAATCTCTTGCGTTTTCTTCCTTCCAATCCATCATCATTTGGGTAATAGTCGTTTCTATTTCAGGCAATGCATCTTTATCAATATTAGAAAGCATAATTACCTCTTTGACAGTATCTATACATAATTTTCCCCAGATAATTCCCATTATAACTCGCAAATCATTATATAAATCTGGAGTAACACTTATAAACAAGTAGCCAAATAATAATCTTTTTTGGGCAACAATAATTCTTTTATCAGTTACCACAATCACAAACGTTCTAAAAATTTCATAAGAATGAGGATTTTTTTGACAAGCAAAAGCATATTTTACAACCTCATCAGGTCCAATATGAGCCTCGACAACATCACAATGTTTCTTTATACGCCAAGCAATAGTTTTAGGATATCTTTTTTTAAAATCCGAAGCATATTGATAAACACTCATCTATAACACCTCATTTTTTTCTAAAAATTCAACATATTCTTCTTTAGTTACCAATTGTTCTATAATATCGACCATTTCACCATCTTTTGTAATCATCATTACAGGAGTACCCCAATTACCAGCAAAATAATCTAAACTATTAGTAAATTTTTCGCCTTCTTCTTCTGTTAAATACGATACATTTAAGTAATTAATAGTAACATCATTTTCCTCAGCAATTTCATTTAGAATTACTTTAGCTTGAACACAATAACCACAAGTACTTTGACCTACAACAATAATACTTTTATCGTCACTTTTAAGTAATTTTTCATATTCTTCATAACCGTCAATATAATTCAACAACAACTCAGCATTCTCAGCAATTATACCATTATCTTGTAAAAATTTAAAAGTAACATCATAATCAGCATAACCATTTTGCGTATTGACAACTTTACCGTTTGCTACGATAGCCAAATAAGGAGTTCCTACTTTAGTTAATCCTAAATAAGATAACAACTTACTCATATGTGATTTGTTCATTTCATTAACATCAATATATAAATAATCAAAACCGTATCTTTCTTTCATATCAGTTAAACTAGGATTTAATAAAGAACAATACCCACAACTACTTGATCCAATATAAACTAACGTGTTCTTATCCCCATTAAAAGCTTGTTCAAATTGTAAATATAATTCTTCAGATTTATTGCTACTAGCAAAAGCAAAACCAATTGTTCCTAAAATGACAAAAACAATAACTCCTAAAACAACTAAAAATTTCTTACTTTCATTCATTATAAAACCTGCTTTCTCAATCTTCAAATATGTGATTTCAAACCCACAAACTAATTATAACATAAAATAACTAAATTTTTATAAAATTTAAATATGTTTTCAGATAAAAATCACAAAAAAATATTCTTGGCGATATTATAACATTTATAATAAAAAAGTCAAATTAAATACAAAAATAGAATATATCTATCTGATATACTCTATTCATCATTTACTTTATCATCTAGTTTATTACTTATTTCTTTTAAAGTTTCTAAATATGCTTTTTCTACTAGACTTACTGTTTTTACTTGATATTTCTTATATTCATATTTTGCCTTTTCAATTGCTTTGTTATGACTAACGGTACCTGATCCAACAAGCAACTTTTCTCCAGTACTAGAAAGAATTGTATCAAGTTGTCTAATATAATCTTCCATATGCATTGGATTATGTCTGATTGCTTGTATTTCAGCAAAATCAAAATATCCTGATACTAAATTATTTAAAATTTTTAGTTCTTCTTCTGTCAAATAATTTTTAGCAATTACTACATCACTCATTATTGGCAAATCACCACTAAAAGTAGTAAGTCCCATAAAAGGTTTATCAGAATCTGCTCTTTCGTAGATTACTTCTGGTGCTGTATGTCCGTGTGCAGCATAATGAAGCTTATTTTGAACAATTTTAAAAAACTCAATTGATTTACTATCTTTCGGATCATAGTCTACCGCAGTTGCATATAAATCAAGAACTTGTCTATATAATACTTTTTCAGATGACCTTATATCTTTGATTCTGGCAAGTAATTCTTTCCAATAACTTCCTCCACCATTTCCTTTAAGTCTTTCATCATCTATAGTAAAACCCTTGATCATATATTCTTTTAATCTTTCAGTCGCCCATTTTCTAAAATTAGTAGCAATCTTAGATTTTATTCTATATCCTAAAGAAATAATCATATCTAGATTATAGAAGGGAATTTCTCTCGTAACATTTCTATTTCCTTCTTTTCGAACCTGTCGGAAATACTGACAAGTTGACTTCTTATCTAACTCTTCTTCTTCATATATATTATTTATGTGTTCTATAATATTTGTTCTTGATGTAGAAAACAATTCAGCCATCTGCTGTTGTGATAACCAGACAGTGTCATCTTCAATTTTTACATCAATTCTCGTCTTACCAGCAGCTAATTGATATATAACAATATTGTTTTTTTCTTCCATCATTTATGCATTCTTTCCACAGCAATTTTTATACTTTTTTCCGCTACCACATGGACAAGGTTCATTTCTTCCAATCTTATTTACTTTTTTCGGTTCCTTCTTCTTCGGTTTATTATCGCTAACAGCCTCGCCCTTAGCTATTTGTTTTCTAACTGAATTTTGTCTTATTTCAGCTCTTAATAAATACATGGTTGTTTCTTTTTCGATGGTATCTAACATCTCATCAAACATTTCAAAGCCTTCAGTAGTATAAGCTCGCAAAGGATTTTCTTGTGCATAACTTCTTAAATGAATACCTTCTCTTAGTAATGACATAGCATTAATGTTTTCCATCCAATGCATATCAATAACTCTTAAATAAATCGCTTTTTCAAATTCTGACATAACATCTTTTGGAACGGATTCGACTTTTTTCTCATATTCTAAAACTATTCTAGCACATATATAATCAGTAATTTTATTTGCATCCATTCCTTCCAAATCATCCAAAGTAATCGCTTTAGTTAATAATTTGCCATTCACAAATTCCAAAATTTCATTCAAACTTTGACCGTTTAAATGATTGTTATCCATATGACTTTCAACTAAGTGAGAAATAAAATCATTAAACACTTTAATAACTACATCATGAATTGATTCACTATCTAATATTTCATTTCTTTTTTCATAAATAATTTCTCTTTGTTCATTAACAACATTATCATATTCAAGCAAATTTTTACGAATATCAAAGTTGTTTCCTTCAACTCTTTTTTGTGCCGTTTCAATAGAGTTAGCTAGCATTTTTAAACTTATTGATTGATCATCAGTAAAACCGACTCTTTGCAATAATCCTTTAGCACGATCAGTACCAAATCGTACCATTAAATCGTCTTCAAACGATACATAAAACCTAGTATATCCAGGATCACCTTGACGTCCTGAACGCCCACGTAATTGGTTATCAATACGTCTAGATTCATGTCTTTCAGTACCAATTACACACAAACCACCCAATTCTTTAACGCCTTCCCCTAATTTAATATCAGTTCCACGTCCTGCCATGTTAGTAGCAATAGTAACAGCCCCTCTAACACCTGCTTTAGCAATAATTTCTGCTTCACGGGCATTATTTTTAGCATTCAAAACTTCATGAGGAATATGTGCTTTTTTAAGCATCGAACTAATTAATTCACTAGTTTCAACAGCGATTGTACCTACTAATACAGGTTGACCTTTTTCATGTCTTTCCTTTATTTCGTTAACAATAGCCTTATATTTACCTTTTTGAGTAGCAAAAACTAAATCAGTATCATCAATTCTTGCAATCGGTTTATTAGTAGGTATTACGATAACGTACATATTATATATGTCTCTAAACTCTTCTTCTTCTGTTTTGGCAGTACCAGTCATACCAGCCAATTTAGAATACATTCTAAACAAATTTTGAAAAGTAATTGTCGCTAAAGTTTTTGTTTCTTGATTAATTTGAACACCTTCCTTAGCTTCAATTGCTTGGTGTAAACCTTCAGAATAAGCACGTCCTTGCATCAATCTTCCCGTAAAAGGATCAACAATCACAATCTTACCGTCATTAACAACATAATCAAAATCTTTTTTCATTCCATAATTAGCTTTTAAAGCTTGATTTATAAAATGAACTAATGTAGTATGCTCAATATCATATAAATTATCAATCCCAAATGATCTTTCTGCTTCTTTAACACCTTTATCATCTAATGTCACAGCTTTAGTTTTTTCATCATACAAATAGCCATCATTTTCTTTAAGTGATTTAGCAAATCTATCAGTTTGAATATATAAATTAGCGCTATTCATACTACCGCCAGAGATAATTAAAGGAGTTCTTGCCTCATCGATTAAAACAGAGTCAACTTCATCGACAATTGCAAAATTTAAACCTCTTAAAACACGATCCTGAGACTTAACAACCATATTATCTCTTAAATAATCAAAGCCTATTTCATTATTAGTTGAATAAACTATATCACATTCATAAACTTTTTTCTTTTCAGAAGGAGTTAACTCTCTTAAATTAACGCCAACGCTTAATCCTAAAAAGCGATAAATATTACCCATCCACTCAGCATCACGATTAGCCAAATATTCATTAACAGTAATAATATGGACTCCTTTTCCAGTTAAAGCATTAAGATAAGCTGGCATTGTTGAAGTTAAAGTTTTTCCTTCTCCTGTTTTCATCTCAGCTATGTTACCATAATGAATAGCTAAGCCACCAATAACTTGAACATAATAAGGTTTTTCTCCAATAACACGATAAGCAGCTTCTCTAGCCACAGCAAAAGCATCAATTAAA
This sequence comes from uncultured Bacilli bacterium, assembly GCA_944371305.1. Taxonomy (GTDB): domain Bacteria; phylum Bacillota_I; class Bacilli_A; order RF39; family UBA660; genus Faecisoma. Next base: position 17,225 of record CALVXM010000012.1, read on the forward strand.
ATATCTTCTAAAGTCTCACCATTGTTTAATCTTTCTTTAAACTCATTGGTTTTATTCTTTAATTGCTCATCAGATAATTTAGACATTTCCTCATCTTTAGAAACGATTAAATTAGCCTGTTCTTTAAATTTTTCTAATTCTTTGTATTCATGATCAAATAATTTCTTTAAGAATTTCATCTTGTCTCTTCCTTTCATTCTTATTAATTATATCAAAAAAAGCTTAAAAATCATAGTAATTTTCAAGCTAATTAACAAAAAAAGGTGAAAATCACCTTATTTAGTTTCGATAATTCCATAATTTCCATCTTTTCTTCTATAAAGTATATTTATTTCATTAGTCGCTTCATTAGTAAAAACAAAGAAATCATGGCTTAATAAATTCATTTGAAGAATAGCTTCTTCTTCATTCATAGGTTTAGTTTCAACAATTTTTCTTTTTACTATTTTACCGTTTTCATCCTCTTCCTTATTAACTTTAAAGTCAATATTGAAATCAATCGAATCCTTATTAACTTTCTTTTTCATCCGAGTTTTATTTTTTCTAATTTGTCTTTCCAATTTCTCTAAAACCAAATCAATTGCGGCATAAAGATCAGTATGGGTATCTTCAGCTCTTAAAATTAATTTTTTCATTGGGATAGTAACTTCGACAGTTTGATCTTTGCCTTTAACCCTAACTACAACATTAGCAGTTATTTCATCAGGATTTTCCAAATACTTATCCAATTTTCCTATTTTGTTCTCAATATAATCATTAATTGCTGAAGTAATTTTAATTTTACTTCCACGAATATTCATTTTCATGATATCCCCTCCTATAATTATTATATCACAATTAAACAAAAAAAGTATGTAAGATTATGGGATTAAATGGAAAAAGAGACTAATTAGTCCCTTTTAAAAATTTGTAAAATAAGCCCCATACCAATTAAAACAGATATTATTCCTAAAACACTTCCTATTATAGGAATAATTGATAAAATTTGTAATATTAATATTCCCATCAATCCTATTAATAAAGAATTACTTTCTTTTTTAACAAAATATTTCCAAATCAAATATCCAATCAAATAACCAGTAAAAATACTAGACAAACAAATTGCTATAATATAACAAACTAACAATAATAAAGCTAAATGAAGTCCTAAAACTAAATTTAGTAGTAATAAAAATACAACCGGTATTAATATTATTGATAAAGCTCCAAAGCCAAACAATGAAAAGAAACTTAATGAATTAAAATCTTTATTTTTCTTTTCTAACTTTTTAAATAATTTTGGCACTATGAAATAAAGCGCTAAAAATACGACTAAAACACTACCGATATTGATAATAAAACTAGTTACTTTTTCACCAAAACTAAAATCTTTAATTAATTTATCAGTTACTAAAATCTCATTTATTACAGCCTTATCGCTCTTTTCAACAGCAGCATCTTTGTTATATGACAATTTTTCAATGTTACTTTCATCGATTGTAATGTCTGTAGCTTTAATATTTAAATGACCTTTGATTTCCCCATTTACTTTAACACTATAAGCATAAATCATCACATCACGATTTAACGTTCCATTGATTTCAACTTCGTTACCAAATATAACTAAATCACGATTAACAGAAGCATTCTCATCAAATTTAATAACATTACCAAAAACAAATCCATCCTTAATAACATTACCAGAAATATTAACAACATTACCAGCTAGTAAAGCATATTCACTGCTACCTTCTAAAGTAACATTATTGCCAAATAACATATTAATACCATCAACTTTATTAGCAGAAGTTACTTCATCTCCACTACTAATTGCACTACTGTTAATTTCTTCTTGTTTATCATTAACTGCTACTTCTGCATGAACACACATCGGAACTAACAATAATAAAACTAAAAACTTTTTTAAATGTTTCATATTCCACCTCACTATTATGATAACATTATATGATTAAAAAGTCAAAAATATCGTAAGTTTTTTCTTTAATTTGTCCATAATATAAATGGTGATATTATGGAACTTTTTATGCTATGCGTAAAAATATTTTTTGTACGTATTTTAGATGTTTCTTTAGGTACTTTAAGAACAATAATTACTGTTAAAGGCAAAATTTTAGTAGCTAGTTTGATTGGTTTTATCGAAATGTTCGTTTGGTTTTCAGTCGTGAATGAAGCTTTAAATACTGATGAGAAAAGCATTTGGATTGCTATCGCATATTCTTTAGGCTTTGCAACCGGAACTTATATTGGTGGAATATTGTCTAAAAAATTTATAACTGGTAATTTAAGTGTACAGGTAATTACTGATAATGCCTATCCTAATATGGTAGATCAATTAAGAAACGAAGGTTATGGAGTCACTGTAATCGATGTTGAAGGGAAAGATAAATTAACAGAAAAATATATGCTGTTTATTGAAATAAATGATAAAGGATTTAATAAGTTACATAAACTTGTCAAAAAATTAGATCACGATGCTTTTATAGTTGTTAATGAGACAAAATATGTTTTAAATGGCTTTATGGATAATTTCGTAAAATAAAACTTCTTATAATTTAAGAAGTTTTTAGTAATTATAAATACCATTTATTTTATCAAAAGTTACTTCATCTAAACTATCCACAGTCCACATATCATTAACTCTAGTTAATCTTAGTTCAATTGTATACCTAACTTTTTCTTTAGCATCTTTTAATTGATTTAACTTATATTCATTAAATTTAACTGTACTAAAATTACCTGATTCATCATTAAACTCATCTTTATTATTATTTAAATAATTATTTGCTTCATCTAAAACTCGTTTAAAATCAGTAACTGATATCTCCACAGTAACAATAGCTTCATCACCATCAACAGTCTCCTCTTTAATTTCATAAGTTAAATTTTGATAATGTTTTTTCATAATATCTTTATACATTGTTTTTTGGCTTTCATTTAAAGTTGTATCGTTATCAACAACTTCATTTAAATCAGTTAAAACGCTATTATCTAAAGTTTGATAATTTTTCAAAAATTCTTCAGTTTTTTTAGTTGGAGTATTAGATAGATTAGTACAACCAATAACACTCAAAAATAAAACACTTAAAACTAAATAAATAATTTTTTTCATATTTCACCTCAAAAATAGTTTAAACAATTTTAAAAAAAATATACAAAAAAAGAATTCAATATATTATTTGAATTCTTACGATAAAACTGCGCGTGAACTATAATTACTATAATTGTAACCGCTATCATAAAAGAAATGAAACACACCTGAATTTGACCCAAGACTATAGTCTCCTCCCCTACGAAACCACGAATAATTTGAAATAACAAATAAAGATCGATCACTATACCAACCACCAGTACTATTAGCAAAAGTTGTTAAAGTCTCCTTTGTTGCATCCCCTAACTTTCCTCTTGCATGAGCTGTATTTGATGTTCCATAGGTATATTTATCATAATATTTATCTTCTGGAACTTTCGCAAATTCTGAAGAAGATGCATAAAAATCGCCATTACTATTTACCATATTTCCCATTGTATATTCCCACGCATTACCACTCATATCATACACGCCATAAATGTTTCCCGTCGTTGATTGGGCTATATTTGTTTTGTAAGATGTGCCAGAACCTCCACCAGTATAATATGTAGTTCCATTGTTATTAATAGCAATATCAGTTGTTCCTAAACCATATTTGCTTTGTTTTAAATAAGCTATTGCACCCCATTCCATATTCTTGATCATATGACTATCACCATTGATTTTATAATCATCTTGTAATTTTTTTATTGCGTTAAAGAAACTTGACAATTTCTGACCTCTTAAACTACTTACACCTGGCTTAATAGTTACACCAGTTACAGTACCAGAAATTTCAAATTTTCCGACCCAAAAACCAGTTAATTCTTCTGAACCAAATGTAAATGCTGGGTGAGTATAGGTGCTTCTACCATTAACAATACTGCCATTAGTAGCATCATTACATATTTCACTACTACTACCGCTACCACTTACATTATCACGACAACTTACTGTTCCACTAGTAGAAATACCACTTTCAAATTTAACATTTATAATTTGTTGTGATGCACTACCATTGTTACCATTAAATATCGTATAAGTATATCTTGGAATCCATACATACCATAATGCTATTTCATCTTCTGCTATAGTGTCTCCAACTTTTTTAGAAACCCCACTATTTAATACCACCGCATTAGCCCATTGTTTAGCATCATAATTATACCATTCCTGATATATATCGGCATATACCCAACTAGAGCCATTATATCTTACAGGAATCATGTTATCTAACAAATTAGGACGATTGGCTCCACTATTATCGGCATATTCGACGTGAACCTCACAAGAATTATTTAAATTGTAAGAAAAATTACCAGCTTCATATCTTACTTCAACTTTACTATCCAAAGGAATTTCTTCCCCAGTTACTGAATCATAGATTTTATTAGGCAAATATTCCTTATCAGTTAAAGTATCCAAAGTAACACAATAAATATTTCCTGATTTTTTAGTAAAGTTATTAGGATTTTCACTAACATAAAGTTGAGTTGCTTCATAAATAATATTCTTAGTAGCATCACTTAATTCTCCTTTAGTACCTCTTACGGCTCGTAAAATCGAGGGAATAGCTAATAAAGTAACTAAAGCTAGAATAATGATTACACCTACTAATTCAACTAAGGTAAACCCACGTTTTTTCATATAATCACCTCTAATCTCTGTGTAAAGCATGATAAACCATCTCAAATATTAATAGTCCAACAATAATAATTGCTATCCATAAAAGTGGATTACGACTATTTTCCATAAAGAAATCTTTAATATTCTCAAATGATTCAGCAAACCAATTTCCAATATCATTCCAAATATTTAATAACATATCTACACCTTCCTTATATTTTTATGACCTTTTATTAACATTTTAATACCATATGGATGTTTAAAAGCAACTGTCAAAACCCGATCTTTAATCCCAACAATTACTCCTTCCCCATACATATCAAATACAATATGATCACCAATATTATATTCTACATTTTCATCAATTTTATTAGAAATACTTTCTATTTTCTTATCAGAATTTAAATGTTTAGTATCTATTTCACCAATAAAACGACTTTCAGGATTTTTAACTTTGTTACCATAAATAGTTCTAACCTCAGCATTAACTAGCCAAAGTCTTTTCTTAGCCCTAGTAATAGCAACATAACATAAGCGTCTTTCTTCTTCCAATTGTTCATTACTTTCAAAAGAATTAAAGTGAGGAAAGATACTTTCTTCCATACCAACAATAAAAACATTATCAAACTCTAATCCTTTAGCAGAATGAATTGTCATCAAAGTAATGCCATCATTATCCTTATATTCAGTAATATCCGCTACCAAACTTATCTCTTCTAGAAAGTCCTCTAGACTAATTATACCATAGTTTTCTTCAAATTGATAAGCTATCGTTTTAAATTCATATAAATTTTCAATCCTAGTTTCTGATTCGATCGTTTTTTCTTCTTCTAGTTCTTTTACAAGACCAGACTCTTCCAAAACCAAATCAATAAAATTGACAAGGGTCATTTCATCTTTTTTATTACGTAAATTTTCAATTAATTTTTTAAATTCCAATTCTTTACCACTTTCGATAGCTTCATACATTGAACAATTTAATTCAACAGCTCTATTTCTTAGTTTATCTAAAGTAGTTTTACCAATTTTTCTTCTTGGAACATTAATTATTCTAGTTAAACTAACATCATCATCCTTGTTATAAATAAGTTTTAAGTAAGCCATTAAATCTTTAATTTCTTTTCTACTATAAAAGTAAACACTACCAACTACTCGATAAGGAATATTACTTAAAACCAATTCTTTTTCTAAGTTTTGAGACTGAGCATTAGTTCGATATAAAATAGCAATATCATTCAATTTTATTCCTTTATCAACTAATTTGTTAATTTCTTGAATAACATAATAAGCTTCATCTTTCTCGTTTAAAGCTGTATGATATTCAATCTTCACACCATCTTCATTTTCCGTCCATAAATTTTTATCTTTGCGATGAACATTATTTTTAATTAATTCATTAGAAGCTTCGATGATTGTTTTAGTTGAACGATAATTTTGTTCTAAATAAACAGTTTTACAATCAGGATAATCCTTTTCAAAATTTAAAATATTTCTATAATTAGAACCACGCCATGAATAAATAGACTGGCTATCATCACCAACAACGCAAATATTTTTATATTTAGCGCTAATCATTTTAGCTAACAAATACTGTGCTTCATTAGTATCTTGATATTCATCAATTAAAATATATTTATATTGCTCTTGATATTCTTTTAAGATTTCTGGATATTTTCTAAATAAAACAATCGGCAACATTAATAGGTCATCAAAATCAACACTATTATTTCTCTTTAATCTTTCTTCATATTTACGATATATTTCTAGAATCATCTTTTCATAATCATTAGATACAAATCTCTCATAATCATAACTATCAATTAAAGCATTTTTGTTATTACTTATAATGCTTTTAATCGCACGATAATTTTCATCATAATTTAAATCTTTCAAAATATTTTTAATTAAAACATTACTATCATCACTATCTAAAATTGTAAAATTTCTACTTAATCCTAATTTTTCGTAATGTTTTTTTAAAATAGTTAAACCGAAAGAGTGAAAAGTTGAAATTTGAATTTTAAAACCTATATAACCTACCATATCTAAAATTCGTTCCTTCATCTCTTTGGCAGCTTTATTAGTAAAAGTTATAGCTAAAATGTTTTCTGGATTAATTTTCTTTTCTAAAATTAAATAAGCTACTTTGGTAGTTAAAACTCGAGTTTTACCACTTCCTGCTCCTGCAAGTACTAACAAAGGGCCTTCGGTTATATCAACCGCTCTCTTTTGCTCTTCATTTAACAAATCTAGATTCATGCAAACCACCATCTTCCTAAAATATTATAACATGACAGATAACATAATTAAAATATTTTATTGAATAAATATGAAATATATGGTATATTAAATTTGTAGCAGGGGGAAATTATATGTATAGTTTTGAAAATTTAAAAAAATTATTTTTAACAGATAAAAAATTCACTTTAAAAGAAATCAAAAAACATTTTAAATTAAATGATTGCGATGTTTTGATATCTGATTTAAAAACACTAGAAGAAGAGGGTTTTATCATATCTTTAGACGGTTATTTAAAGTTGTTCCCCAAAACTAATTACGCAACAGGAAAAATAGTCGGGCTAAGTAATGGATATGGTTCTTTTTATTTAAACAATGAACGATACACCATTCATAAATCTGATTTAAGCACCGCATTAAACAACGATTTATGCCTATTTTTAATCGATAAAGTAACTCATCAAGCTAAAGTTAAAAAAATAATAAAACGTTTTAATGACTTAATTGTTTGTGAATTTAAAAATAATGAATTGCAGGTATACGGTAATAATTTAGGATATACTTTAAGTATAAAAGAAAAAAATCTTAAATCATTAGTAGAAGGAACAAGAGCACTAGTAAAAATAACCAATGAAAATGACAAATTAACTGGAAATATTGTAGAAATAATTGGGCATAAAGATGATCCTGATATCGATTTAAAACAAATTGCCTTAAGTAAATCTTTTGATTTAGAATTTAGTAAAGATGTTACAACCGAACTAGAAAAAATTCCTAATCATGTCATAGATAATGAAATTGATGAAAGATTAGATTTAAGAGATAAATTAATTTATACTATTGACTGTGATAATACAAAAGATATGGATGACGCTATAAGTATTGAAATCAATGAAAAAGGAAATTACGTATTAGGTGTTCATATTGCTGACGTTGCTCATTATATAAAGCCAGGCAGTGCTTTGTTTAATGAGGCATATAAACGAGGTACTAGTGTTTATATGCTAGATTCAGTAATACCAATGATTCCTAAATATTTATCAAACGGAATATGTTCACTAAATCCAAATGTCGATCGACTAACAAAATCTTGTATCATGGAAATCGACCAACAAGGCAATATTGTTGATTATAAAATAATTAATAGTGTTATTAATTCAAAGAAAAAAATGAAATATTCAGAGGTTAATCAAATTCTTGAAGATAATATTAATATTCCATCCTATGAACCATTTATCGACAATCTAAAATTAGCCAAACGATTGAATGAAATCTTAAACAAACAAAATTTTAAACGAGGATATATCGAATTTTTAAGCACCGATTTAGAAGTCACTTTAAATGAAAATAATAAAGCCACAGAATTTAAAACACCAAAACAACGAACTGCAGAAAAAATTATTGAAAATTTTATGTTATTAGCTAATCAAACTGTTGCAATTAATTATTGTTGGATGCCTTTTTTATTCAGAATTCATGAAATACCTGACGAAGAAATAATTAAAAATGTATTTGAAATTTTAAGAAAATTAAATTATAAAATTCCTTTTGTTCATAATTTTGACAATCCTAAAGTAATTCAAGGTATATTAAAAAATTTATCAAAAGACGAAAATTTTAAAATTATTTCCAATTTAATTTTAAGAGGAATGAAAAAAGCAAAATATTCAAGTGAAAACCTAGGACATTTTGCTCTAGCGTTTTCAAAATATACCCATTTTACTTCACCTATTAGAAGATTATGTGACTTAATTGTCCATATATTAATTGATACTTATAACGATAAAAATTTTGAAATCGATAAGCAATTAGATGATTTAGAAAAATTTTTAACTGAAGCTAGTGTACAAGCATCATTAAAAGAACGAAAAGCTGAAGAAGCCGAAAAAGAAGCTAACATGATGAAAATGGCTGAATACATGGAGGATCATATTGGTGAATATTTTAATGGTAAAATAGTGAATATTTCTTCTTCCTATATAATTGTTGAAACTTCTGATAATATAATTGGTAAAGTATTACTATCTAATATTAAGGGAGATTTTTATCAATTTAATAACGATTCGTTAAATCTATTTGGTAAAAAAACTAAAGAGTTTTTAAATATAGGTGACAATGTAAGAATTAAAGTCTTAAACGCTTCTAAAGAATTTAGAACAATCGATTTTGAAATAGTTGAAAAAATAAATTGTAAACCTAAAACATTAAGTTTTAAAAAAGCTTAGTGTTTTTTTAGGCATATAATAGAACCATATAAATACCCAAGAATATAATAAAGAAGAAAGGAGAATGATTTTGAAAAAATACATTATCCCAATAATTATTATTATATTAATTGTTGGTATTATCATTATTAGTTTGTTATTTAAAAATAACAATAATAACCTTACTAAAGTTAAAGTTGCTGAAGTGACACATAGTATTTTTTATGCTCCACAATATGTAGCTCATGCTTTAGGTTACTTTGAAGAAGAAGGTTTAGATGTCGAATTATTGTTAGTTCCTGGTGCAGATAAAGTCGCATCGGCAGTATTATCTGGTGATGTTCAAATAGGTCTTTGTGGAAGTGAAGCTACTATTTATATTTATAATCAAGGCCAAGAAGATTATTTAATTAATTTTTCAGCTTTAACCAAACGAGATGGCAGTTTTATTGTTTCAAGAGAAAAAATTGACAATTTTACATTAGAAGACTTAAAAGGAAAAACTATCATAGGAGGAAGAATTGGTGGTATGCCAGAAATGACTTTGGAATGGACTTTAAAACAAGCTGGAATTGATCCTAAAACCGATGTAAACATAGATACCAGTATTGAATTTGCTGCTATGTCAGGAGCTTTCATCGGAGGAAATGGAGATTTTGTTTCTTTGTTTGAACCAAATGCCCTACAACTTGAAAAACAAGGATACGGTTACGTAGTGGCATCCTTAGGAGAATTAGGTGGTGTTGTTCCATATACATCTTACAACACCAAAAAAAGTTACTTTGACAACAATCCAGAAATAATTGAAAAATTTACTAAAGCAATTCAAAAAGGATTAGATTATGTTCACAATCACAATTCTAGCGAAATTGCTGATATTATATTAGATTATTTCCCTGATACATCTAGAGATGATTTAGAGACAATTATTCAAAGATACAAAGATAACGACTCATGGTTTGAAACCACTTACATAACTGAAGATAATTTTAACCACATTCAAGAAATAGCTGAAAGTGCTGGACAATTAGACAAACGAGCACCTTATGACAAATTAGTTAACAATAAATATTCGAAAAATGAATGAATTATTAAAAATTAAAAATTTAAGTAAAAATTATCACACTAAACAAGATGAAACTTTAGCTGTTGATAATTTTTCATTTGATTTAAAAAACGGTGACTTTGTCGCTATTGTTGGACCAAGTGGTTGTGGAAAAAGTACAATTTTAAATATTTTAGCAGGATTAGATACTAAATCAAAAGGCGATATAATCTTAAATGAAAAAAATAAAATTGGATATATGCTACAACAAGACGCTTTATTTAATTGGAAAACTGTTCTAGAAAATTGCTTATTAGGATTAGAAATTAATAAAAATTTAACTAAAGAAAACAAAGACTACGTTTTAGATTTATTAAATACTTATGGTTTAAAAGATTTTATCAATAGTTACCCAAATACACTATCTGGTGGGATGCGTCAAAGAGTAGCTTTAATTAGAACTCTAGCTACTAAACCAGATTTACTATTAATGGATGAACCTTATTCTGCTTTAGATTATCAAACCAGACTATCAGTATCTGACGATGTCTACCAAATTATTAAAAAAGAAAAAAAGTCAGCTATTATGGTAACTCATGATATTGCTGAAGCTATTAGTATGGCTGATAAAATAATAATTTTATCCAAAAGGCCAAGTACAATAAAAAAAATTATTGATATTAAATTAACTGATAAAAGTACTCCCATTAAAAATAGAAAAGCTAAAGAATTTGGTTACTATTATGATTTAATTTGGAAAGAGATTGATCACGATGTATAGCTTAGAACACAAAAAATATCTCCAAAAAGCAAAAAAGAAAAATTTTCTTATAAAATTAACTCAAATTTTCATTCTAATTATTTTCTTAATTATTTGGCAACTTTTATCAGATTATAAAATTATAAATCCATTTGTTTTTTCATCGCCAACTAAAGTTTTTGAGACTATTATATCACTTCATAATAGTGGTGATTTATATAATCATATTTTAATTACCGTCTGGGAAACTTTCATAAGTTTCATTTTAGGAACTTTATTAGGTATTATAATAGCTAGTATAATGTGGTGGAATAAATTTTTAGCTAAAGTTATTGATCCATATTTAACAATCTTAAATAGTTTACCTAAAGTAGCTCTTGGTCCAATCTTAATAATTTGGGTTGGCGCAGGAATGCAATCAATCATAGTTATGGCTTTACTTATTTCAACTATTATCACAATTATCAATGTTTATCAAGGTTTCACAAATATAGATCCTATTAAAATTAAACTAATGAAAACATTTAAAGCTACTAAATCTCAAATTTACTTTAAACTTATTTTACCAGGGACATTATCAAATATTATAAGCTGTTTTAAGGTAAATATAAGTATGTCACTAATTGGCGTGATTATGGGAGAATTTTTAGTTTCAAAAGAAGGAATAGGATATTTAATCATGTATGGTTCACAAGTATTTAATCTTGATTTAGTTATAACCGGAACAATTATATTATGCATAGTAGCAGTTATTATGTATGGTTTAGTTCTTTATCTTGAAAAAAAATTAATTGTCAACAAATAAATTTTAATTATCATAAAACAGTATGTTCGTAATTGAATATACTGTTTTTGTAGAAATATTATTATGAAAACTATTTGTTAATAATTTCTGCCTTACATAAAGAAACAAAACTAGGATTACTATTATCATTTCCTACTAATACTACCATACCATATTCACTTTTCAATACAGTTCCCTGAGCTACTGTTTGTCCTCCAGCCTTAATATCAACACTAGTTGTACCTACTGGTAAATAAGAACGTATTGATGATTCACAATTTGAATCGCATCCTGTTGGAACTGGAATAGGTGCTGGCAAATAAGTAATTGTGTCATTATAAGTACTACTAGTTATAGTGATAGAAGCAATTCTGCATATAGAAATAGCTTCTTGTTGAACACCCTGATTGTTGGCTAATTGAAAAAGACCGGCAGAAGGATTTGAATTAGGAGCTGGTAACAAATATCCAGGTCTACCACTAACATTATTGCCACTTTCCATAGCAACTATTAAATTATCATTAGGATATAAAGTAATTATTTGGCGAATGATATTTCTCATTTGATCAACACAAAAACATGTAACAGAATTTCCAGTTGCTCCCGTTGGTCCAGTACATTTACAAGAATCAACTAAACAATCAATAACTTGACATAAACATTTTTCATCATGAGTTCTATTTTTTTTCAAATTTTCATCATCTAAAATCATGTTTTACCACCTTTCCACCATATTATATGTATAAAATAGACTTCAAGTATTATAAATATATCAATTATTTATCATAAACAAAAAAGTTACCAACAACTTAGTAACTTCATAAAATCATTCATTCAATTCAAGCATATCTAACAATTTTTTTATATCATCTTTTATATCATTTTCGATATTTTCATCTAATAATTTATTTAAAAAATCCCTAGTATTTTGACTTTGTGGTAGCATATAACCTGCTTCACGATATAAATCTTCCACAATTAATCGATTAGCCCTAATCAAGGCTTTAGAAAATTGTTTTAAAACAACGTCATCACTATTATCATATACATATTGCGCCATCTTTTCTTGTTCAACTTTACTTCTAATTATTTCGTTTAATTTTTCAACAACTAATTTATCTTTAACTTGTTGTTTTGGATATTGATAAGGGACCATCGAAATAGCTCCAGAAGGACAAGCTTTACTACAAGCGCCACATCCAATACACTTTTCAAAATCAATCTGACCTGTTTCCGTATCAGTAGCCCCAGTTGGACAAACATAAAGACACAAACAATCTTTACTACAAATTCTTAAATTACGTACTGCTCTTAAACTACTCATTTTAACCCTCTTTTCCTACTTCTAATAATTTAAAACTTGGAACTTTACAAACTGGACAAATCTCAGGTTTATTATCACCAATATAAATAAAACCACATATATCACAAACATAAACTTTCGTTTTATTAATAAAATTCTTATCCTGTTCATATTGATTAATTAATGATTTTAAAATCATTGATACTTTTTCTCCCCAAGTAATCACTCTTAAAGCACCACGATCTTCTTTTTTTGTCGCTACTAATCGAGCTTGTTTATAATTTTTTTCTAAATCTTCATTAATCTTGGATAATAATTCATCTAAATTATTGATTGTTTTAGTTTTAGATTTTTTATTATAATAATCCGATAATTTAGTGAATAATTTAGCTTCTTCAAACAAATATTGTTTATCACAACCACGAGCCAAACTACTACATAAGGCACTAATTTCACCATAACTCATTTCTCTTAATTCATCAGTTTCTTCTAATTCTTCTATCTCTTCCACGACCTGTGCTTCAGCCTCAAATAAATTCTTAGGAGCACCACATAATGGACACTTCCAATCATCTTTTAAATCAACAAATTTTACTCCTTCTTTGGCCTCATCGTAAACATAACCACAAATTGGACAAATATACTTCTTCATAACAACCTTCTTTCTAATTAAATTATATCATAAATTAATACAACCATTACATAATTGTTTTTTTCCAATACATAATATATTTGGTGAATTTTATGAATATAAGATTAGGATATGTTTCAATATCAAAGACATTAAATATAACTTGTTCTAAAACTATTACTTATAGTAATTTCAAAAAAAATAATGATTTAAATAAACTTGATAAAATTATCATAGAAAATCTCAACAATCTAGAAAAAATTATTGATTACAATATTAAAAATAATATTCATTTTTATAGATTAACATCTAAATTAATTCCACTTGCTACTATTGATAATATTGATTTTGATTATATCAATAAATATAAAAAATATTATCAAAAAATAGGGCAAAAAATAAATGAACATCAAATAAGAATTGATGTTCATCCTGATCAATTTTGCGTTTTAAATAGTACTAAAAGTGAGGTTGTAAAAAATACCCATAAAATATTAGAATATCACTACAATATATTAGAAGCTTTGAATATAAAAGATAAAGTTATTATTCTACATGTCGGAAGTAGTGTTTTAGGTAAAGAAAACAGTATTAAAAGATTTATCAACAATTTTTATAAACTTCCAAGCCACATTAGAAAATGTATCGTCATAGAAAATGATGACAAAATTTATAATGTTTTAGATTGTTTAAATCTTTGCAAACAACTAAACATCCCTTTCATTTTAGATTATCATCATCATATTTGTAACAGTATTGATAATATTGAAGATTATTTAGCTGATATTTTCAACACTTGGAAGTATATACCTAAAATTCATTTTTCTTCCCATAAAGCCAATACTAAGAAAGATTTTAGATCGCATCATGACTATATTAATATCGATGACTTTATTGACTTTTTAAATAAAATCAAAGGATTAAACGACAATTTAGATATAATGATTGAAGCAAAAGCCAAAGATGAAGCATTATTTAAGTTAACCAGATTATTAAAATACAACAACTATAAATTCATAGATGAGACTACATTCATCAATTAAACACCTCCAATAATTCCTTTTTTTCTCAAATATAATTTTCTTAAAAAATCAACTGGAACAACCGTAAAACTCAATAAAAACATAATTTGAAATTCAAGAAAAGTAAGTCCTGATGTTCTAAATAATTCTCCACCAAAATAAATTAATAAAACTTGAACAACAAAAATAAATGCTATGATAACAATAAAAGTTTTATTAGTTTTTAAATTGGATAATAAATTTAATCGATGGGTTCTAGCATTAAAACTATTAAAAATACTAATAAAAATAAATAATCCAAAAAATGCCGTTAATATGTATTGTTCTCCATTTCTAAACAATTGATGAAAAATAGGTAATTTTAAAAATAAAACACAAATTAAAGTTGAATAAATACCTGTAAAAAGTATTTCATCTTTCATATATTGATTAATAATTGGTTCATCTCTTTTTTTAGGTAATTCGCACATATATTCTTTTAATGGTGCTTCAAACGAAAACGCTAAAGCTGCTAAAGTATCCATAACCATATTTATCCATAACATTTGAATAACAGTAACTGGTGTGTCTACACCAATAAAAGGACCAATTATTGATAAACTTACAGCACATATATTAACAGTTAATTGAAAAATAATAAATTTACGAATACTTTTAAAAATAGTTCGACCAAATAAAATTGCCTTAGCTATCGATAAAAAGTTATTATCTAAAATGACTACCTCGCTAGCTTCTTTAGCAACCTCAGTACCTGAACCAAAGGCAAAACCAACATCTGCTCTTTTTAAAGCAGGAGCATCATTAACTCCATCACCAGTCATTCCAACTACTAAATCTAATTCTTGACTAACCCTAACCAAACGACTTTTATCTTGAGGAATTGCACGAGCAACAACTCTTAATTTTGGTAATACTTCTTTCAACTTTTCATCAGACATATTTTTCATTTCATCACTAGTTAAAATTAAATCACCATCTTGATATAATCCTACTTCTTTTGCTATCGCTAAAGCCGTTAATTTGTTATCACCAGTCACCATGACAGTTTGAATTGAAGCTTTTTTAACCAATTCAATTCCTTCAAATGCTTCTTTTCTAATTTCATCTTTTATTAAAACAAAGCCGACTAAAGTTAAATTTTTAGCGTTTTCCAAAGACGTAGCAAAAGCAATAATTCTATTTCCTTCTTTAGTTAATTTTTTTAAGTTATCTTCAATGATTACTTTTTTTCTTAAAAACTTTTTATTACCTTCATTATCAAAATAAAATTCACATTTTTTTAAAATAACTTCTGGAGCACCTTTGATTAAATATATATTTTCATTTTTATATTTTATTGTTGTTGAAGAATATTTATTTTTACTATCAAAAGGTATAGTTTCAATAATATCATACTTATTTTTATTTTTTACATTAGTAAATTTTAAAATGGCTCTATCAGTTATATTTCCCCCAATTATTTTATCTTTATCATAATTGCTAGCATTGTTATAAACTAATGAAATTAATGCTATTTCCTTTAATTTATTTCCAATTTTATCAAAACTATCATATTTTTTTAAATCACTATCTAAAAAATGGGTAACTTCTAAATTTCCTTTCGTAATAGTTCCCGTTTTATCACTAAATAAAATATTAATACTTCCTGCTGTCTCTATTCCTGTTAATTTTCTAACTAAAACATTATTTTTAAGCATTCTTTTAACATTTGAAGATAACACTAAAGTAATCATCATTGGTAATCCTTCTGATTGTATGCTGAAAGGATAACGAAAGATTTAAAATTAATTCAACTCATTAAAGTTGAAGTGAATATCAATTTGCTTATCAGCGTGTACATAAATTTTATCAATTAATTTTAACATCATATCCCTTGTAATATTTTTCATTGAAATAAACTCTTCTAAATATTTTTTACAATTAAACTTTTCTATATTCGTTTCTTCATTATTATTTAACTTATTTTGTAAATCATCTATTTCAATTTTCATATTATCAATTTCGATTTTCATTTTTTGATAAACTCTATTGTACATTTCTTCTGTAATTTTTTCTTCTATTTTATCAATATAAATTTTATCTAAATTTTGTAATGTATTTTCATATTTAGTTTGCAATTTATGTAAATCATTTTTGATTTTCTCTGTTGGATTCTTGAATTTCAATTTTTCAGACTGTCTTTCAAGTTCAATTTTATTTAAAAATTCTACAGCTAATCTTCTTATTGTTGTAATGATTGCCTCTTCTAAGTTATCATAATTGAATCCGTGAGAAGTACAAACATTATATTTAGAATTCATTCTATAATAATTACATACAATATAAGTTCTTCCATCACTTTTTCTTGGATTACAAATTCCAATTTTATGATTACATTCATAACAATATAATAATCCATCCAATAACCTATATTTTTTTTTCGTTGGTCTAGTAGAATTTTTAGGTAACATAGTTTGAACCATTTCAAAGTCTTCTTTTGAAACTAACGATTCGTGTGTGTTTTCCACAATAATCCAATCTTCTTTATCATTCCATACAGTTTTTTTTATTTTATAACTAACTTTTGTTCTTCTGTTTTGTACCATATCACCAGTGTATAATTGATTGGTTAAGATGCTTTTTACTGTTTTTGTGCCCCATATTCCAGATGTAGAAGTAGTTGCGTGTGACATACGATTATTTAATTTACCCTTTATGATAGCACGAGTAGGAATATTTTCATCCGTAAGAATAGTTCTTATTTGATATACAGTTTTACCATTTAGTGCTAAATCAAATATTTTTTTAACAATCCAATCTTCGTCAGGGTCTGGTACTAAATGATTTTTATCTTCAGGATCTACCATATATCCTAATGGTGGACATCCACCTACCCATAGTCCTTGTTCTTGTTTAGTTCTTAATGCAGTTCTTATTTTTTTTGAAATATCTTTAGCATACATATCATTAAAAACTGCTTTAAATGGTGCCATATCATTATTTGAAGAATTAACAGCAGTATCAATATCATCAGTTACAGCAATATATCTTACACCTTTAGATGGAAAATATTTTTCTAGATAATTACCAGTTTCAATATAATCTCTACCTAATCTTGACATATCTTTAGTGATAACCATATCTACTTTTTTATCTTCAATATCTTTTATCATACGTTGAAATCCAGGTCTATCAAAATTAGTTCCTGAAAAACCATCATCAACATATACTCCAACTAATTCATAACCTCGTGTTTCTACCCAATTCATCAAAAATTGTCTTTGATTTGTAATACTTTCGCTTTCACCTATTTTTGAATCTTCTCTCGATAAACGAATATAAATTGCAACTCTATAAATTTTATCATTAACTCTTGCTATAACCGATTGCATTTTTCCTCCTATTCTTGGTATAACAAGTTATCATTGTACGTATGATAACTCTGTTTTTCCTTTTTGACAAGTATTAATGTGATTTTTTAAATATTGTAAAAATAATTCGTTCATCATTATTTGAAAAGATGTTTCATCTTTTTTAAATATTAAATTAAGTTTAAATTCGTTCATTTTGCCACCTCATCAAAATGTATGAATTCAATTCATCTTTTATAATAATTTTATTTCGACATAATAATTCTATTTATCACCCCTCTTATAAAAAAATAAGGCACCAACCCTTATGGTTAGTGCCTCAGACTGTTGACAAATAGGTATATAAATTACTTATTTGTCTTTTTTTATTTAATTTTAACTTGAAAATTATGAAAA
>CALVXM010000013.1 GCA_944371305.1 uncultured Bacilli bacterium
ATTAATAAAATTGATAAACCTGATGCTAATGTCGAACGAGTTTTGACTCAATTAACTGAATATGGATTAACGCCAGAGTCTTGGGGAGGAGATACTTTAGTAAGCTTGATCTCTGCTAAAACTGGCAAAGGTATCGATGAATTGTTAGAAAATATTTTATTAGTTGCTGAGATGAATGATTATAAAGCAAATCCTAATCGTTATGCTGTTGGAACTGTAGTTGAATCACGTCTTGATAAACACTTAGGACCAATTGTGACCGTTTTGATTCAAAATGGTACTTTAAGGTTAGGTGATCCAGTAGTTGTTGGTACGACTTTTGGTAAAATTAGAACTTTGAAAAATGATAAAGGTAAAGATTTAACAGCTACCAATTTATCACAACCTGTTGAAATTACTGGTTTAAATGATGTACCAAAAGCTGGAGATAAATTTATGGCGTTTGAATCAGAAAAACAAGCAAGAAGTATTGCTGAGAAAAGAAAAGAGTTATTTAAAGAAAAAGAAGTAAATACCAAAGGCAATGTTACTTTAGAAGATTTATTTAGTAAAATTCAAGAAGGTCATAAAGAGATAAATGTTATAATCAAAGCTGATGTTAATGGCAGTAGTGAGGCTGTTAAAAATGCTTTAGAAAAATTAGATGTTGAAGGAGTTAAAGTTAATGTCATTAGAAGCAGTGTTGGCGCAATTAAAGAAAGTGATATTGTTCTAGCTAAAGCGTCTAATGCAATTGTTATTGGCTTTAATGTAAGACCTAATAATACTTTGAAGGAGTATGCTAAAGATCAAGGTGTGGAAATTAGATTATACGATATCATATATAAAGCAGTAGAAGAAATGGAAGCTGCAATGAAGGGAATGTTAGAACCAATTTTTGAGGAAAAAGTAATTGGTAGTGCCGAAGTGAGAAAAATATTTAAATTTTCTAAAGTTGGTACAATCGCTGGATCGTATGTATTAGATGGTGTTATTAAAAAAGATGCTAAAGCTAGATTAATTAGAGATGGTGTCGTTATTTATGACGGTAATATTAATTCAATTCAAAGAGAAAAAGATTCTGTGAAAGAAGTTAAAAAAGGTTTAGAATGTGGTATAACTATTGAAAACTACAATGATATTAGAGAAAAAGATATTATCGAAGCATATGAAATGGTGGAGATTGAAAGATGAGTATCAAAACACAAAGAATAGCGAGTAATATTGTTAAAGAGATAAGTTATATTTTAGCTTATGAAGTAAAAGATAATGATATAAAATTTGTAACTGTTACTGACTGTAAGTTGACAACTGATTTAAGTTATGCTAAGATATACGTCACAGTTTTAGATAATAATAAAAAAGAAACCACTTTAAAAGCTTTGAAAGATGCTTCTGGGTTTATTCGTAAAGAATTAGCGGAAAGGATAGATATTAGACATATTCCAGAATTAGAATTTGTTTACGATGAATCGATTGAATATGGTAAAAAAATTGAAGATTTGATCGAAAAGATACACGACGAAGAAAACTGACATATTTGAAAAAGGGGGGGAGAATATGGCAATTTTAAATTTTGAATTAGCTTTAAAGGTATTTGATAAAAATGTTGCATTACAAAAACAAAGAGCTTATAGTGATGCTAGCATAATAGAAATGATTGATAAAAAGGTTATTCATACTAGAGAAGTAATAAATGATGGTAATAAAGTAATTAATAAATTAGGATTCAATGAGTCATTTAAATTACTATCATTATTAGCTTTTTTAAATCATGATATTGGAAGGTTTATGCAAGCTAGACTTACTAAGTCTTTTGAAGATATTAAGTTAACTGAGATGGGTTTAGGTGACCATGGACATTTAGGTAAATTAATATTGTTATTAGGTGTTATAAATGAAGAAATTCCTGATACTAGAACTTTTGATGGCGTGATTACTGATGTTGTTAATAATCATGTCAGTATGACTGTTAATGAACAAGATTTATCTATTTTAAATGATAATATACTTAATTGTGATGCTGAACAATTTTATTTATACGCCGATCAAAATACTAAAAATTGTTTTACCAATGCTTTGACACAGATTGTTCAAGATGTTGATCGTCTCGATATTTATCACCAAATTTTAGATGGCAGATGGTCTCCAAGTACTAGTGATGATAAGATTAATTCACTTGTGTTTAAACGATTTTATAAAGGTGAATATTTAAATATAAATGAACTAAAAACACTAGGTGTTTGGAATCCTAATGTTGGTGATTTAGTGAGACTAAGTTTTATCGACGATATAAAATTATATAGTGTTGCTAAAGTGATTGTTGAAGAACGAATTATTGAAAGATTAAAAGAAATGAGAAATAATCCTCATTTGTTAGATGCTTTTGATTATACAAAAGAAAAGTTAGAAAAACGAATGAAAAAAAGTGATGGTATTGTTTTAACAAAACATAAATAGTTTGAATTCAAGTATTTTGAATTCTTTTTTATTGACATTTATTTATGATAATGATATATTTATATTGTAATTTAATGAAGAACAAATTTTTAGTTATTTAGTTGGTAATTAGAAAATTAGTGGCAGATGAAAACTGATCAAGACTAAATAATAAATTACGATTTGGGAGTTAAAACGGGTAATTTCGTTAAAAATTAAAGTGTATGATATATTCATAAATTAAGGTGGTACCGCGGAGTTAATTCGTCCTTATTTATGGATTTTTTTATATTTTGGTTAGGTGATTAAATGCGAAAATTTGAAAAAATAAGTTTTGAACAATTTAAAAAAGACATAAATGATGATATAGATTTATATAATAGTTACAGGTTACCAAAACGAGCAACTAAATATAGTGCGGGATATGATTTTTTTGCTCTTTTCGATATTAAAATTAAACCTGGAGAGATTGTTAAAATTCCAACTGGTTATAAAGCAGTTTTTAATACTGATGAAGCGTTATTAATTTTGATGCGAAGCAGTTTAGGTTTTAAATATAATTTAAGATTAACTAATCAAGTTGGATTAATCGAAAGTGATTATTATAACAATGAATCTAATGAAGGACATATGTGGGTATCAATTCAAAATGAAGGTAAAGAAGAAGTTACAATAAAAAAAGATACAGCTTATTCACAAGGTGTATTTATAAACTTTTTACTTATAGATGATGATAATGCAACTGCTATAAGAAAAGGTGGTTTTGGAAGTACAGATAGGAGAGATAAAAAATGAAATTGTATGATGAATTAGTGTGGCGTGGTTTGATTGAAAATATTACTGATCAAGAATTAATTGAAAAAATAAATAATGGTGGTTTGACTTTTTATATAGGAACTGATCCTACTGGTGATAGTTTACATATTGGTCATTATTCTACTTTTTCAATGGCTTTTAGATTAAAAAAAGGTGGCCATAATCCTATTTTATTAGTGGGAGGTGCAACCGGTTTAATAGGAGACCCTAAACCTACAGCAGAAAGACCGATGATAACTAAAGAATTATTGGAAAGTAATTATATAAAATTAAGAAAGCAAGTTGAAGATATTTTTGGGTTTGAAGTTGTTAATAATTATGATTGGTCAAAAGATATTAATTTTATCGATTATTTACGTGATTATGGTAAATATTTTAATTTAAATTATATGTTAAACAAAGAAACTGTTAAAAGTAGATTAGATATTGGAATTACTTATACTGAATTTTCTTATATGATTATGCAAGCTTTGGATTTTTTATGGTTATATGAAAATAAAAATTGTACTTTACAAATCGGTGGTTCGGATCAATGGGGTAATATTACTTCAGGAGTAGAATTAATTAGAAAGAAAATTGGTAAAAATGCTTATGGTCTAACTATGCCATTAATTACTAAGGCTGATGGAACTAAGTTTGGCAAAAGCGAAGGTAATGCCATTTGGTTAGATATTAATAAAACTTCTAGTTATGAGATGTACCAATTTTTCTTAAATTCTGAAGATAGTAAAGTAATTGAATATTTAAAAAAATTAACTTTCTTATCAAAAGAAGAAATTGAAGAAATTGAAAAGAAACATCTTGCTTGTCCAGAAAAAAGAGATGCTCATAAAACTTTAGCTAAAGAAGTTATTACTTTCTTACATGGTCGTGATGAGTATGAGAAAGCGGTTAGGATAAGTGAAGCATTATTTAGTGGTAATATTAATAATCTAACTAAGGAAGAAATTTTAATTGGTTTTAAAGATGTACCAAATTTTGAGTGTAATGAATCTAATATTGTCGATATATTGGTTAATAATAATATTTGTTCAAGTAAAAGAGAGGCAAGAGAGTTTTTAGGAAATGGTGCTATTACGTTAAATGGAGAAAAAGTAATTGAAGATATTTTCATTGATAAGAATATGGCTATTGATAATTCTATTTTAGTTTTAAGAAAAGGTAAGAAAAAATATTATTTAGGATATTTAAAATAAAAACTGTTATTTTAAAGTGAATATACTTCAATCTAACAGTTTTTTTTCTAAAACTTTTTTGTTATTTTGGTAGTCATCGTTCATTTTCTTTAAAGCCATTTCATGAATTTTACTTAATCTGCTATAAAAAGGTGTTATTAATTCTGAATTTATTGTTTTAATTTTAAGTGAAGTTAAATCGGGATTATCTAAATAAGTAAATTGATATTCTGGTGTAGATCTTAAAAGACCGATGCTTGATAATTTAACTTCATTGTCTTTAATGAAGTCTTCACAAATCAATTCAGTTAATAATTTTGCTTCAAGATTATTACAGTTTATTTCATTTTTAAATATTATTTCATTATCTTTTGTTATTTTTATTGTATAAATACCATTTTTGTAAAAAGGATAAATTAAAATTTGTTTTTCAATATCTAAATTATATTTATAAAATAAGTTGTAAATCGTAAAAAAATTGATTAAATTTTCTTTATGATCAGTAAAATCATTTAATTTTTTTAATATAGATATATCATCGAAATTTATCAATGATTTAAATTGAGTGTTATTCATAGTTCCTCCTTTCTAAATGCACAAGTCAACATGATACTACAAATTGCTATAAAATGCAAATAAAATTTGATTTTTCGACATTTTTTTTGTTTTAAAGATGTATAAATTATCAAAAAAGATTGTAATAATTTTATGAATTTTATATAATATTAATGGTGATTAGAAATGGAATATAAAATTACGGTAAAAGATGAAATGGATACAATTGAATTAGCACAAAATTTTGAATCGGAAAAATTTCCTAATATGATTATCTGTTTAAATGGTGAATTAGGTAGTGGAAAAACTGTTTTTGCTAAAGGTTTTGCTAGTGCTTTAGGTGTCAATGAAACTATTACTTCTCCTACTTTTTCAATTATAAAAGAATATGACGGTGAATTACCTTTATATCATATGGATGTATATCGTTTAGATGGCAATACTAATGGAGTGAATATTGAAGATTATTTTACTAAAGATGGTGTTGTTATTATCGAGTGGGCTGATACTATTAAAGATATTTTGCCTAAAGAAAGATTGGATATTAAATTTAAAGTGGTAGATGAAAATAAAAGGATTTTGGTAATTATACCTTATGGAAAACAATATGAAGATTTATGTGAGGCTGTATTATGAAATATTTGTTCATTGATACATCAGCCGATAATTTGATTATTGCTATAATTGATGATGATAAAATTATTTATTACAGTAACATTTCAAATGGAAAAGATACTTCTTCTAAGGTAATGCCTGTTTTAGATGAGGCATTTAAAAAAACTGGTTTAAATGTTAAAGATATTGATAAAATGTTTGTAGTTAATGGTCCTGGTTCGTTTACGGGAATAAGGGTCGGTGTAACCATTGCTAAAACGATTGGTTTTTGTTTAAATATACCAATAATTCCAATTAGTGAATTAGAGTTATTAGCTACTACTAGTACTGATACTACGTATAATGTTTCATTAATCGATGCAAGACGTGGTTATGTTTATGGCGCTATTTATGATAAAAACTTAGATTTTTTTGTAAAGGAAAGCCATGTTTTATTAGAACAATTGAAAAAAAAATATCCTAATAGCTATACAATTATAACTTCAAGTAATGCCAAAATAGATTTACTTAAAGTAATAAAAAAACATAAGAATGATGAACCAATTCACCCTCATGAGTTAAAACCTAATTATTTAAAAAAAACTGAGGCCGAAGAAAATTTGAATGGTTAAAGAGATTATTGACTTTGATTATTTGAATACTTTAAGTGATTACAAAATAACTAAAAATGCTTTTAATAAGGTTATAGGATATATTATCGATAATGAAATAGTTGGTTACTTGGACTATAGTGTTATGTATGATAAAATTGAAATAAATTATATTTTTGTTGTTGAAAAGTATCGAAGAAAAAATATAGCTAATCAATTGTTAAATTATATTATCGATAATTATGAATTTGATAATATAACTTTAGAAGTTAATGTTAATAATATTAGTGCGATTAATTTGTATAAAAAAAATAAATTTAATATTATCGGCATCAGACCTAATTATTATAATGGTGTTGATGCTTATTTGATGGAAAGGAGGTAATTATGAATATTTTAGCAATTGAATCTTCGTGTGATGAAACTAGTATGAGTATTATCAAAGATGGGCATACTGATTTAGGAACGGTTATTTTGTCACAAATAGATATTCATAAAATGTATGGTGGCGTTGTACCTGAAATAGCTAGTCGTTCTCATGTAGAAAGTATAACAATTGTATTGGAAGAAGTTTTAACTAAAGCAAGTATGAAAATCGATGATATTGATGCGATTGCGGTGACTTATGGTCCTGGGTTAATTGGATCATTATTAGTAGGACTTATTGCTGCTAAAACGATTGCTTACATTTATAATAAACCTTTAATTCCAGTTCATCATATAGCTGGACATATATATGCTAATAATTTAGTTAATAGGTTGGAGTTTCCTTTGATTGCTTTGGTTATTAGTGGTGGACATACTGAATTAATATATATGAAAGAAGATTATAGTTTTGAAAAAATTGGTGGCACTTTAGATGATGCCGTTGGTGAATGTTATGACAAAGTAGCTAGGGTTATGGATTTATCCTATCCTGGAGGACCAAGTATCGATAAATTAGCTAAACAAGGAAACGATACTTATAAATTGCCTTTACCACTTAATGATAGTAGTTATGATTTTAGTTTTAGTGGTCTTAAATCGGCTGTCATCAATTTAGTTCACAATGAAGAACAAAGAGGTAATAAAATTAAAAAAGAGGACTTAGCGTGTTCTTTTCAAAATAGAGTTGTTGATATACTAACTAAAAAAACAGTTAAGGCTTTAAAAGAATATGATGTTAAAAATTTGATTGTAGCAGGTGGCGTAGCAGCTAATAGTGCTATTAGAAATTCTTTGGAAAATGCTTGTAAGCAACATGGCATTTCATTTACAGTACCGCCGATTTTATATTGTACTGATAATGCTGCAATGATTGGTGCTGCTGGATATTTTGCTTATAAGAAAGGTATTAGAGCAGATTTAAATTTAAATGCTCAAGCAAATTGCAATTTGGAGGATCTATTATGAGAAATGTTGGAACAATTGTAAGAGGTATTAGAACACCTATTATTAAAGAAAATGATGATTTGGCTAGTATCGTAGTTGATTCGGTTATGAATGCTAGTATTAGTGAAAATTTTGAAATTTTAGATAAAGATGTTATTGCAGTAACTGAAGCAGTTGTTGGTATTGCTCAAGGTAATTACTGTACTGTGGATAATATCGCTAAAGATATTAAATCTAAATTTCAAACTGAACATATCGGATTGGTTTTTCCAATTTTAAGTCGTAATCGTTTTTCAATGATTTTAAAAGGTATTGCTAGAGGATGTAAACATATTACGATGCTACTTAGCTATCCTGCTGATGAAGTAGGTAATCATTTATTCGATGAAAAATATTTGAAAGAATATGATATTAATCCTTATGTTGATACTTTAAGTTATGAAGAATATAACAAATTATTTAAAGATGAAGTTCATACTTTCACTGGTATTAATTATGTTGATTTTTATAAAAAATTAGTCGAAAGTGAAAACTGCGAAATAGATTTTGTTTTTGGTAATGACCCTAAAGTTATATATGATTATGTTGATGAAGCTTTAGCTTGTGATATACATACCCGTTTTAGAACAAAAGAGGCATTAAATTGTTTAGGTTTAGATGATATTATGAATAAATCGGTTGATGGTTCTGGTTTTAATAGCAAATATGGTTTGTTAGGGTCAAATAAAGCTACTGACAAAAAATTAAAACTTTTTCCGAATGATGGTCAAAAATTAGTTGAAAAAGTTCAAAGAATGATTAAAGATAAAACTGGTAAAGATGTTGAAGTTATGATTTATGGCGATGGAGCATTTAAAGATCCTGTTGGTAAAATTTGGGAGTTAGCCGATCCAGTTGTCTCACCATTTTATACTGATGGATTAACTGGAACACCAAATGAAATAAAGTTAAAATATGTATCTGATAATAAATTTGCTGATTTAAAAGGTGAAGAATTAAAAAAAGCCATTAGAAATGAAATTAAACAAAAAGATAAAGATTTAAAAGGGAAAAATATTACTTTAGGTACGACACCAAGACAAATAACTGATTTATTAGGTTCACTTTGTGATTTAACCAGTGGATCTGGCGATAAAGGAACTCCTGTTGTTTTGGTTCAAAGATATTTTAGTAATTATGCTGATGAATAAACTGTTTTTTAACAGTTTTTTCTTTACAAAAATTTGTTCGAATGCTATAATATTTAAGATAATTGAAAAGGTGATATTATGGATAAAATAATTATTAAAGGTGCGAGGGAAAATAATTTAAAAAATATAAATATCGAATTACCTAAAAATAAATTAATTGTTATGACTGGTGTATCAGGAAGTGGTAAAAGTAGTTTAGCTTTTGATACGATTTACGCTGAAGGTCAAAGAAGATATGTTGAAAGTTTATCAGCCTATGCTAGACAATTTTTAGGTGGCACTGAAAAGCCTGATGTCGATAGTATCGAAGGGTTAAGTCCAGCTATTAGTATCGATCAGAAAACAACTAATAAAAATCCTCGTAGTACTGTTGGAACAATTACGGAAATATATGATTATTTAAGGTTGTTATATGCTAGAATTGGTATACCTTATTGTCCTATTCATAAAGAACCTATCACTAGTCAAAGCATTGAAGAGATGACTAATCAAATTATGAATTTAGAAACTGGTACTAAAATAAGAATTTTAAGCCCGGTTGTTTATGGTGAAAAAGGAACTCATAAGGACTTATTAGAAATTTTAAAAAAAGACGGTTATGTAAGGGCAATTATCGATAATCAAGAATATGAATTAAACGAAGAAATAACATTAGAAAAAAATAAAAAACATTTTATTAAAGTGATTATTGATCGTTTAATTATTAAAGATGAAATTCGTAGTAGATTATATGAATCAATTGAAATAGCATCTAAATTAAGTCATGGTAAGGTTGTTATTGATGTGGTTGGACAAGATGAAATAATTATGAGTGAAAGTTATGCTTGTCCAAAATGTGATTTTTCTCTTCCAGAATTAGAACCTAGAATGTTCAGTTTTAATTCACCATATGGTGCTTGTGATGATTGTAAAGGTTTGGGTATCAAACTTAAAATTGATGAAGATTTAATTATTCCTAATAAGGATTTAAGTATTAATCAGGGGGCAATAGTAGCATTAAATTTAGATGATGATAATACATCTAGAACGCAAATTGAAACGGTCGCGAAATTTTATGACATCAATCTTGATTTACCGATAAAAAAACTGGAACGTAAAAAATTAGATATTATTTTATATGGTTCTAAAGACATTTTGGAATTTAATTACATTTCTAAAAATGGTAATACTCGTAATAGTAAAGATTATTATGAAGGAGTAATTACTAATTTAGAAAGAAGATATATAGAAACTAAAAGTAATTGGATTCGTGAATGGATTGAAAATTATATGACCGAATCAATTTGTTCTACTTGTCATGGTGCTAGGTTGGACGATTCAGTATTATCAGTACTTATTAATAAAAAAAATATTTATGAATTAACGAAATTAAGTATTAAAGAACTTAAAGAATTTTTATCAAATTTAAAACTTACAAAAGAACAACAAAGTATATCAGAACTTATTATTAAAGAAATATTAGCTCGTCTTTCATTTTTAATTAATGTTGGTTTGGAATATTTAACTTTAAACCGTTCTGCCGGAACTTTATCTGGTGGTGAAGCAGGAAGGATCAGATTAGCAACGCAAATTGGTTCAAGGTTAACCGGTGTTTTATATGTTTTAGATGAACCAAGTATCGGCTTACATCAAAGAGACAATAATCGTTTAATTAATTCTTTATTGGAAATGCGTGATTTAGGTAACACTTTAATCGTTGTCGAACACGATACTGATACGATGTTAGCTAGTGATTATTTGGTTGATATTGGTCCTTTAGCTGGATTACACGGTGGGCAAGTAATTGCTTGTGGTACCCCTAAAGAAGTTATGGCTAATTCTGATAGTATTACTGGTAGATTTTTATCGGGTATTGATAAAATAGAAGTCCCTTTAAAAAGAAGAAAAGGTAATGGCAAAAAATTAGAAATAATTGGAGCTAGAGAAAATAATTTAAAAAACATTAATGTTAAAATACCACTCAACACATTTACTTGTATAACTGGGGTATCAGGAAGTGGGAAATCAACTTTAATTAATGAAATTTTATATAAAGCTGTAGCTAGTAATTTATATAAATTTAAGGAAAAACCAGGTTTACACAAACAAATTAAAGGTTTAGAAAATATTGATAAAGTAATCGATATATCACAAACACCAATCGGTAGAACACCAAGGAGTAATCCGGCAACTTATACTGGTGTTTTTGACGATATAAGAGAAGTTTTTGCTAGTACTAAAGAAGCAAAAATAAAAGGTTATGATAAAGGTCGTTTTTCATTTAACGTTAAAGGTGGAAGATGTGAGGCTTGTTGGGGTGACGGTGTTAAAAAAATTGAAATGCATTTTTTACCTGATGTTTATGTACCTTGTGAAGTTTGTCATGGAACACGATATAATCATGAAACTTTAGAAATAAAATACAAAGGTAAAAGTATATATGATGTTTTAGAGATGCGAGTTGAAGAAGCAATTGAATTTTTTGAAAATGTTCCAAAAGTTAAAAGTAAATTACAAATGCTTATGGATGTTGGATTATCATATGTTAAATTAGGTCAAAGTGCTCCAACTTTATCTGGCGGCGAAGCAGCTCGGGTTAAGTTAGCTAAAGAATTACAAAAAAAGCCAACTGGTAAAAGTTTATTTATTTTAGATGAGCCTAGTACTGGTTTACATAGTTATGATATCAAGAAATTGTTAATTATTTTACAAAAGATTGTCGATAATGGTGATACAGTATTGGTTATTGAACATAATTTAGATATTATTAAAGTGGCTGATTATATCATCGACTTAGGACCTGAAGGTGGCGATGAAGGGGGAAGAATCGTCGCTTGTGGAACTCCTGAGGAAGTCGTTAAAGTTAAAGAAAGTTATACTGGACAATTTTTAAAAGATTATTTATAAAAGTGATTTGAAAAGTAAATCACTTTTTTTGATAAAAAAATTGAAATTTTAGCAGGATTTTATAAAATTTTATTCGTATATAACTAGTAAGGAGGTGAGAAAAGTGAAAAAGCTTATTTGGTTAATTTTGTTATGTTCATCAGTTATGACGGTTAAAGCTAGTGAAATTTATTATGGTGATTATAAAGAATTTAGTGCTTTTACACCAAATGAAATATTGGCTGATGATGTTACTAATGTGGTAGTAGAAGAAAGATATCTTTGGTATAAAGAAAAGAATATATTAGGCGATTATAAATTATATAACTTACAAGAACAATTTTCTGATGATTGTTATTATTCAGATTTTTCTAGTTGGAGTAATAACAAAATTGATAACGAAGGTTATATTTATGAACAGAGAACAAAATATAATTATACTTTATCTGATGGCGTAAGATATATTCATTTATATAATTTACAAGGAAGTTATGATGCTTTTCGTATTACTGAATTGATTGTTAATGTTGCTGGTAAATCAATTGATTATCAATATATATGTGATGGTTGTTGGGAAGATTTTGATAAATATATTAATAATGGCATATATGATGAAAACAAATCTTATATTGATAATGGTGGTTCTTTAATTATTGATCTAGGAAAAAATTATCCAATTCATCAAATTGAAGTAATATTTTATCTTTTTGATTTAGGGCCATCTGACAAATTATATACAGTTGGTTACTCAAAAGATAAGAAAAACATCTATCTTTCTCAAAATTTTAAACTTAAATTTGCTGACGAATATTGGAAAAATGCTAAAAAAATTAGATTTAATATCTTTGATTTAGATATTTCTCAAACTGAATGGACTAACAATGAAGTATCGTATGAGTTAAGAACTGATAATTATGTTTTAGGGTCACAAACTAGTTTAGAATATCGGTATAAAGAAAAATGGTGTCGACCATTAACTATTACACGTGAGTATTATGAAGATTATTCTAAAGATTCAGTAGCGGATTATACATATAAAGATATTAATACAAAAACTTTATTTTATAGTTATCAACTTCGTGACAAGTTAGAATTAGAAATTTACGAGATTAATGAAAATAATTTTGATTTGAATAATTTTGTTGTTTTTGCAACAGATCAAGTCTTGATTGAAGATGACATCGATTGGAGTAAAAATGGTTATTATAACGTTAAATTTATCCTAAATGATTTAATTGTCGATAAGGAGATAGTTGTAAATTTAGATGAAAATACCATAAAAGATTTAAACGCTGAAATTAATACTTTAAAAGAACAATTAGAAAATTTAAAGGAAGAGTTTGATGAAAACAAAAAAAATTATGAAGAAATTATTAGCGATTTAAATAATAAATTAAATGATTGTAATTTTAATAATGAATGTTTAAATCAAGTTATTTTAGAAAAAGAACAAATAATTAAAGATTATGAAGATAAAATAGTTTATTTATCGAATTTGATTAACGAATTGCAAGTTAAATTATCTTCTAAAATATCGCAAATTGATGATCTTACTAATGTGAATGCTACTTTAAATAATGAAATTTTTGATTTAGAGAAAGAATTACATGATTTGAAAAATAGTAGTTTAAAGCTCAATAAAGATTTAGTTGAAAATTATGGAGTAGTTAATAAATTAAAAAATTTGATTAATTTTTATGAAAACAAGATTAAAGAATTAGAAGAAGATATTAGAAAAATGAATACTGATATTAGTAATACTTTACTTGAAAAAGATGAATTAATTAGTAAGTATGTTAATCAGGTTAAGATATTAGAAAGTAAGTTAAATAATGGTTGTTTAGAGGTGACTACTGATTTAAATTTAGAGAAAGAATCTAATCGAGAGTTAAATAATAAATTAGATGGTTATGTTTTAAAAATAAATAATGGTCGAATTATTAATCTAATTTTGATAATTATTTTGATCTTGGTGTTATTGCTATTCTTGATTATGAAATGTCTAAAAAAAGCGACTAAAAAATAAGTCTAGTTTTGTCGAATTTGTATAAATTAAAAAAAATGTGTGCTAAATTATTATGGAAGGTGATTAGCTTGTTAGATATAAATATAGAATTTTGTAAAGGAATTTTGTTTATTAGGCTAAATGGTGTTTTAGATAAAAATACAGTTGGAAAGTTAAAAGAAGAGGTTAATACTTTAGTTGAGGAAAATGGAATTAGAAATATTGTTTTT
Source organism: uncultured Bacilli bacterium (assembly GCA_944371305.1). Taxonomy (GTDB): domain Bacteria; phylum Bacillota_I; class Bacilli_A; order RF39; family UBA660; genus Faecisoma. The sequence goes on from CALVXM010000013.1 coordinate 13,831, forward strand.
AATATTAGTAGTTTAAATTCAATTGATTGTTATGGTATAAATGCCTTGCTTAATAATTATGAATTGTGTAAAAATAACAATGGTCAAAGTTTGGTATGTGGCATCAATAATAATTTAGTGAAACATCGTATTAATAATAGTCGTTTACTTAAATATATGTATGAAGTTTCTGATGAATTAAGTGCAATTAATATAATAAATTTATAGGAGGAATCATGGAAGAACTAATATTAGAAAATAGAAATCTTATTTATTCGATAACTAAATATTTTGAAAAATATTCGAATAAAGAAGATTTGTTTCAAGCTGGTTGTATTGGGATGATTTTAGCTTACAAAAATTATGATGCTAATATGAATGTTAAATTTACAACTTATGCCTATCCCTATATATTGGGTGAGATGAAAAAATTAGTTCGAGAAGATAAGAGTGTTAAAATTAGTCGTAATATTCAATCATTAAGTTTAAAAATTGAAAAAGCTAATATTTTATTGACACAAAAATTAATGAGAGATCCAACTATTGTTGAACTTTCTGATTTTTTAGAAATACCTATTAGTATGATTGAGGACGCTTTAAATAGTACTCGTCCGATTTATAGTATCGATGAACCATTAAATAATGATGGAAAAGAAATTACTCTTCAAGATACTATTGGGAAAATTGATAATATGAATATGGATGATTTATTATTACTTAAAGAAGAGTTGACTAAGTTAAATCCTTTTGAAAAAAAATTAATAAGTAAACGTTATATGAATGATATGACGCAACAGCAAACTGCTAAAGAATTAGGTATCAGTCAAGTTCAAGTTTCACGTGGCGAACAAAAAATATTAACTAAATTAAAGTCAAAACTAGTTGCTTAAACTAGTTTTTTCGTATAAAAAAATAATAAATTTCCATAATAGTTTTAGGAGGAAGATTATGGAAGATAAAAAATATAAAAATTTGGTAGATAAACATACACCTAAAGAAAATGTTTTGGACAATGCTTTGATTGCATTTGTTGTTGGTGGTTTGATGGGAATTTTAGGGCAAGGATTAATAGATATATATACGTATCTATTTAATATTTCGACTAGTGATGCTTCAATGTTGATGATAGTTACTTTAATATTTTTAGGGTGCCTATTAACTTGCTTAGGATTTTTTGATAAAATGGTTCATTTTGCGCGATGTGGTTTGATTATACCTATAACTGGTTTTGCGCATGCGATGATGAGTGCTGCTTTAGAATACCGTAAAGAAGGATTAGTAACTGGTATTGGAGCTAATATGTTTAAGTTAGCAGGAACTGTTATTATTTTTGGTGTAGTTAGTGCTTATATATTTGGATTAATTAGATTAATTATTATGGGAGGATAGTTATGACTTTTAAATATAATAATGTGTATATAAATGATTCGGCAACTGTAACAGGACCTTATGAAAGTAATGGTCCATTATCTAAATATTTTGATAAAAGTTATGATGATTTATATTTTGGAACTAAAACATGGGAATTGGCTGAAGTGAAATTGATTGAAGAATCAATAGATATATTACTTAATAAAATTTCTAAAACTAGGTTTGATATTAACGTATTAATATCTGGTGATTTATTAAATCAGTTAGTTGCCACTAATTATGCTGCTTCTAGTTTGGGAATACCTTTGATTGGAATATATGGAGCTTGTTCAACTAGTGTTTTAGGTTTAATTATTGCTGCTAATATGATTGAGTCAGGACAAATAAAAAATGCTATCGCATCTACTTCATCACACAATAATGCTGCTGAGAAGCAATTTAGGTATCCAACAGAATATGGTGGTCCAAAAAGAAAAACTACAACTTTTACTGCTACTGGAGGAGCTAGTGCTTATTTATCATCTTATAAAAAAGGTATTAAAGTTGAAAGTGGGACTTTAGGTACTGTTGTTGATTTAGGGATAACTGATGTGTATCATATGGGAGCAGTTATGGCACCAGCAGCGGCTAAAACAATTTATGATCATTTAAGAGAAACTAAACGAGAAATTGGTTATTATGATTTAATTTTAACGGGTGATTTAGGTATATATGGTAAAGAAATATTAAAAGATTATATGTTATCAGAATATAATATCGATCTAAAAAATTATGATGATTGTGGGACTATTATTTACGATGTTTCTAAACAACCTGTATATGCTGGAGCAAGTGGACCAGCTTGTGCTCCATTAGTTACTTATAGTTATATTTTTAACAAAATGTATAAAAGAGAGATTAAAAGAGTTTTATTAATAGCGACGGGAGCATTAATGAATACAACTATGGTCAATACTAAAAACACAATACCAGCTATTGCTCATGCGATTAGTTTGGAGGTGGTAGAATGATTTATATCAACTCTTTCTTATTTTGTGGTTTTGTTTGTTTGATTGGTCAATTGATATTAGACAACACTAAATTAACACCTGGTCATATTACAACTATTTTTGTTGTTTTAGGATGCTTTTTAGATGTGTTTAATATTTATGATAAAATTATTTTATGGGCCGGAGGCGGAGCAATGGTTCCGATTACTAGTTTTGGGCACTTATTAATACATGGTGCGATGGTGACTACTACCGATGTTGGTATTATGGGATTAATGAGTGGTATGTTTAATTTGACCGCTTCAGGTATTACTGCTGCTATTGTCTTTTCGTTTGTTTTATCTTTAATATTTAAACCTAAGGATTAAAAAATCAATTTAAAATTGATTTTTTTGTTTATAAGTATTGCTAAAAGATTAAAAATATAGTACAATTGATTTGTAGCGTTTTTGGAGTAGTACTCAAGAGGCTGAAGAGGCGCCCCTGCTAAGGGTGTAGGTCGGGTAACCGGCGCGAAGGTTCAAATCCTTTCTACTCCGCCATTAGATAAATATCCCTTATTTTATAAGGGTTTTTATTTTGTGAAAAACTGTTACCTCTTAATTACCTCTTGATTTTATCTTAAAGTTAGAAAGAAATAGATTGAAATGGATGAATTGTTATTTAAGCTACTAAAAAAAGAAACTACAATCGATACATTAAAAACGGAGTTAAAACTTAATAATTATCAACTAACTTTGAAACTTAATGCTTTAAAAAATAAAGGTTATACGATATATAGAAAAAATTATTATGATTTACCGAGTTATCATTTAGCTAGTTCTCAAGTTATTAAAAATACAATGTATACGCCAATTTTTATTCAAGGAGGAAAGGTTAGATTTTTATTGATAAGTGATACCCATTTATGCCATGTTAATGATAGGGTAGATTTACTTGAAAATACTTATGATTATGCCTTAAAAAATGATATAAAAGGAATAATTCACGCCGGTGGTTTGATTGAAGGAAATAGTGAAGTTGTGGATAATCACGAAAATATAGTAAAAAATTCTTCTGCTTTATAGCAAGCTAAGTATGTTGTAAAAAATTATCCTAGGGATAATACTATTACTAACTATATTTTACTTGGAAACCATGATAGTACTACATTAAATTATTCAGGATTTGACATTTCAAAATTTATTGCTTCTAAGCGTTTAGATATGGTATTTACTGGTTATAGAATATCTAATTTGAAAATTAATAATGACTTTATAGCTATTCATCATCCATTTTTTAAAAGAAATAATCATTATTATGATCAAGAAATTAATAGCGATTTTGTGACTAAAAAAAATATTCCTTCTTTAATAATAAGAGGTCATTTGCATAATAGTAGTTTATATAGTTTTGATAAATCGTTGGTTATATGTGTTCCTGCTTTATATGATAAACAAAATATGATAAAAGGAGCATGGGATGTAGAATTAACATTTGATCATAATGGTAAAATTAATAATTTAGAACTTCGACCATTATTGGTCGAACCCAAAGTAGTTCCTGTTACTAAAATATTAAAAAAAATAAAAAATTAATAATTTGTATTTTTGGTGAAAATGTGGTTAATTTAAAAATAAAATTTTAAAATGTGGTATAATTAAATTAGGTGATTATAGTGAAAAAGTTATGGATTTTAATTATTCCAGTAGGAATTATTGCTTTTTTAAGTTTTATTTATTTTCAATCTGTTAAAAGTTCAGAAAGTGTTTTAGAAAAAGAAAGTTTAGTTGCAACACAAAATGAATTAGAGAAAAAATTTGTAAGTCAAGGTTATAGTATTGAGAATCCTAATGTTATTTTAAATCCTTATGAAATTTCTCCTCTTACGGCTTTGGTTATTTTTGAGACGGAAGAAGAAGTTGCACCAACTATTGTAATAAAAGGTAAAGATGAAAATACTACTTTTACTCATCAATTTGCGCCTAGTAAAACGCATTTTTTACCAATTTATGGGTTATATTCTGATTATGATAACGAGGTAGTAATTAAATATGATGATATTGAGAAAACAATAAATATAAAAACAGACAAATTACCAGATGATTTTATTTTACCAACTAAAGTAAGTGCTGATAAAGATAAATTAGGTAATGATTTATATTTTTTCTCACCATCCAGTCAGGGTTATACATGTGCTTATGATATAAATGGTGATGTTAGGTGGTATCTTAGCAGTTATGCTTTGTGGGAAATTAATCGTTTAAATAATGGTCATTTATTGGTAAGTACTGAAAGATTAGTTAATCCACCATATTATATGTCGGGTTTATATGAAATGGATTTGTTAGGAAAAATTTATACCGAATATAGTTTAGAAGGAGGATATCATCATGACTATTTCGAAATGAACAATGGTAATATTTTAGTTGCAAGTAATGATTTTAACAATAGTCATGGTACAGTTGAAGATTATATTGTGGAAATTGATAGAGATACTGGTGACATCGTTAAAACTTTTGATTTAAAAAATATTTTAAATATGAATGATGGTAAAAGTGAAAATTGGATAGAATATGATTGGTTTCATAATAATTCCGTTTGGTATGATGAAAAAACTAATTCAATTACTTTATCTGGTCGTCATCAGGATGCTATTGTTAATATCGATTACGAAACTGGAAAATTAAATTGGATAATTGGTGATCCAACTAATTGGAGTAGCGAATATCAAAAATATTTCTTTACACCAATTGGAGATGATTTTGAATGGCAATGGAGTCAACACGCTGCCATGATTACACCAGAAGGTTATATTTTTGTTTTAGACAATGGTAATAATAAATCTAAAATAAAAGAGGAATATGTTCCTGCTAGTGAGAGTTATACAAGAGGTGTCATGTATAAAATTGATACTGACAAAATGACAATTGAGCAAATGTGGCAGTATGGGAAAGAAAGAGGAAGTTCTTATTATTCACCTTATATTTCTGATGTTGATTATCTAGCTAAAGATCATTATATTGTTCATTCTGGTGGTATATCTTATAAAGATGGTGAAGTATCAAATCAACCGGCGGGATTGGTTGAAGCTGATAGATTAAATAGTATCACAACAGAGTTGTTAGATGATGAGGTTATATTTGAAATAGAGTTGCCAACTAATAATTATCGAGTTGAGAAAATGGCTTTGTATAATAACGATAATTATGAGAAAAAAACTGCTGTTAATTTAGGAAGTTTAGGTCAAACAGAATTCTCTAAAAATATTTCTTTAATTTTCAATGCTAAAAAACTAGATAATGAATATTATAGTCATGATATTAGTTTTACAAAGGAATACGATCGTTTAGTAGTAACAGGTACTTTTAAAAGAGGAACAGAAGTTGAAGTAATCTTATATCAAAATTTATTAGCCAACAACTATGAATGGCGAATAAGTACCACACCTTATACTGCTTTATGTTTAAATATTTTTGAAGAAGAAGAAAATGAAAAGGGACTTACAACTAGTAAATATATAAACCAAGAAGGATTAAAAGGTAGATATTCAATTTATATCAAAATAGATGGCGTTTTGTATAAAACGGATAAGTATGTAGAATTTTAAAAAATGAAAAAAAATTTAAGTTTAATTATAAGTTTTATTACATTAATTTTGTTAACAGTTATATTAATAGTTGTGGTAAACAAAAAAGAAAAAAGCGTAATTCCAATCGAAAAATCACAAAATGAAGTAGAAAAGGTAGTTAATGAAAAACCTAATATTTATTTGTTTTGGGGTGATGGTTGTGGTGCTTGTCGTAATTTGAAAGCTTATTTACAAGAATTAGATAAGGAAATAGGTAGAAATTATAATTTAATATTATATGAAATTTGGTATAATGATGATAATCGCACATTAATGGAACAAGTTAGTAAACAATTAAATGAAACTAATCATGCTGTACCTTATTTAATAATTGGTGATGAATCAATTGTAGGTTTTAATAATAATTCTAAAGATTATATTAAAAAGAAGATAATAGAATTTTATACTAGTAATAATTATTTTGACATAATGGATCAAATAAAATCCGAAGATTAAATTCTTCGGATTTATTCGTATTGAAATTTAAACGAAACTTCAATTTTAATAGATTTATCATTAGATAATTCTTCATAAGATTTTCCTAATTTATTTTCTAATTCTTCTAATGTAACTGGATTATCAAACATTGGATAAGAATAGATATCATATTTAATTAAGTATCTTGAGTAAGTATCAGTTCTTTCCTCACGGTAACTTTTATTAGAATTATTTAGCTCACTTTCGTCCCTAAAACCACTCCAATTAGTATAAGTTAAAGTTTCTTCATCTTTATAGTTATAACCGCTTGGTTTAGAAGAACTGTAGCTACTATAAATTCTTTTTGTATTACCATTATACCAACGCCATACATCTTCAGTATAGGCGTACATTGGCGCTGATAATGTAGTATCTTTTTTATATTCAGTACCTGGAGAATCTGGTGAATATTCACCGTTGTTCCAATAAATTTTTGTCTCACCATCTTCAGCTAAGTAATACCAACGATATCCGATAGTGGATTTAATATGGCGGTAATCATATTCTTCGGGATAATTTAAACTCCATTCTGTTTGTTCAGTAGTGGTTTTAGTAGATTCATCTTTTTTTGAATAACCATCAGGTTTAGTTGAACTAAAATCACTATATTTTATATTGTTTTTATACCAACGCCATCTTTTATCACGATGAGAATAATAAGTTTTAGTTTCTCTTACATATTCTGTTATAACAGCATTTTTAGGAACTTGTGGTAAATATCTTTCATCAAGTGGTAATAAGACACCATTAGTTTCTTCAGTACTTATATCTTCACTCGGATAAAAGTTTGTCCATTTAGAATTGTAAGAATCAACCTCATAATAATTAAAATAAGCGTTTACTTTAACATTTTTATTTTCTTCGTATTTATCAGTTTCATTTTTGAAATCTTTAGTTGTACAGTAATCAGCATTTTCAATATCTAAAGTTTTAATAAATTCATCATTATATTTTGTATAAGTAACTGTTCCACTAATCATATAATCTTTGAATACAATTCCATCTTCTAAATCAGCTAGATTAATTACCTGGTTAGTTCCATTTAAAGTTGGCCATAATTTGTTTTCTTCTACGTAAGCATCCGTTTTGGCTAGTATTTCTTCTCTTAAATTATTACATGTCCTATTTTTATTACCTTTAATTACACTTGATACGATAAAAAAGATAACTAAGACAGCAAAAATTATAACTAAAATTCCTATAATATTTTTTTTGCTTAAATTATTAATCTTTATTTTGGAAAATATTTCTTTAACTTTTTCCATTTATTCCACCTCATTATTATTATAACATATTACATGGACATTTTTTAAATAATTCGCATAAAATATATTAGGTGATTATCATGACTAAGATAGATAATTTTAAAGAATTTGTTAGAAAAAATCCTAAATTAGTTAAATTTGTTAAAAATGGTGATAGTTCCTGGCAGAAATTTTATGAAATATATGATTTATATGGTGAGGATAAAGAAATTTGGAAGGATTATTTAGAAGTTAGAAAAGAAGCTGCTGTTGCTACTGCATCTACTATTGGTGTTAGCGAGGTTTTTAATTGGTTGAAAAATATTAATTTGGATAGTGTTCAATCTGGTGTTACTAATTTACAAAAGGTCTTAGGTTTAGTTCAAGATTTTTCTTCTAAAGATGATAATAAACCTAATAAAGAATATAAACCTAGACCGATATATAAACATTTTGAGGATTAATGAATTTAACTATACAATATAGATTAAAAACTAATCGTAATTACATAAGATTTTTAAGAGAAAATTCTCATTGGTATAAGTTTTTAAATCGTAGTGATAGTTATTTTAAAGATTTTGATAATGAGATGAAAGTAATTTATCAATTAAGACCGACTGATAAAATTAGTAAAGCAATTGATACGTTTGATATGATTCAAACAGTTCTCTCGTCTATGAAATAAGGAAGATTAATCTTCTTTTTTTATTTTTTTTCATAAACTAAATCTTGTTTTTAAATTTTATTTATTATATAATTGAAATATAGAAAGTAGGTGTAGTTAGATGTTAGGAAATAAGGTAACACCCAAATTAGCCAATAGTACACATGGGGGCGGCTTAACTCTTTATAGATTAAAATATTATTTGCTTAATTTAAAAATAAAAGAAATACCTCACATTAAAAATGTTACATATTATTAAAAAAGATAATTGACTTATAATTTAATATGAGTTAAAATTAAAATATAAATTAAATAATATGGATATAAGACATAATAGAAGTGAGGAGAAAGTTTATGGAGAAAAGAGGATTTACATTAATTGAATTATTAGCGGTAATAATTATATTAGCGATAATAGCTCTTATTGCCACTCCAATTATCTTAAATGTGATTGAGGATGCAAGAAAGAGTGCAGGAAAATCAGAAGCAAGTATGATATTAAGTGGCATTAATAACTATTGTGCAACATCAGCAATGAAATCACAATTAGATGAGACAGAAGATATATGTGCTGATGGAGTAACACCTGATGAAGTAAGTGAAATGGTCAGTATAGGAAATGCTGAAGTATTAGAAGTAGAATACAGTAATGGTAAAGTAACAAAATTAAAAGTAAAAAGTAATAATTATGAAATAGAGTTACAACCAGACGGAAGTTTTAGTATAAATGGCAAAGTAACAGATTTGCCGAAAGAACCAGAATCATTTGCTAATGATTCATGGGCGACAATAGTAAATGCCGTTAAAAATGATAATACTAGTAAATACCAAGTTGGTGATACTAAAGAAGTAATCTTAACTGGCTATCAAAATGGTGATGAAGCAACATTTACAGTAAGAATAGCAAATAATTCAACTCCAGAAGAATGTGATGGCACAGATTTTTCGCAAACAGCATGTGGGTTTGTAATTGAATTTGTTGATGTTATAACAACGCATAATATGAACTCAACATCTACAAATAGAGGAGGATATCCCGCTAGTGCAATGTATAGATTTTTGCGAGATGATATATATAATGCGTTACCGGAAGATTTAAAAAATGTAATAGTAGATACAAAAGTGGTATCCAGTTATTCTGCTAAAGAATCAGTAAAAGCTAATTTTATTTCAACTGATAAATTATATTTGTTAGCAACAAAAGAAATATGGGGAAATAGCGATGCAAGTAGTACTATAAATGAGGATACTAGTAAAGATAGTACAAGGCAGTTAGATTATTATGAAGATAATGGTGTTAGTGCTACTGTTAATCGTGATAAAGCAGTAAAAAATTATCAAGGAGAAAAAATTGATTTGTGGACACGTTCTTGCGCTTATGACTATTATGACGGTGCTTCCAGTTTCTTTTATGTTGCAACTTCTGGTGTTGGAACGTACAATTGGGCTAGATTCACATATGGAGTGGCTCCAGCTTTCCGAGTAGGGTAACCATTACATTTTAAAAAGTGCTTGAAATCAAGACGTGAACTATTTAGATATAAACTAACAGTATACATATGTGTACTGTTTTTTGTTGTTTTAATACTAATTACTTAACAATATTAATAAAATTATATAGGTGATAAAATGGGATTATTAAGAAAATTTGAAAATCTTGTTTTAGAAAATGAATTTAAAATTAATTATATTAGTAATTGCTTAAATATTGTTAATTACTTAGATATAAGTCATTTTGATAATAATAAAATTATGGTTAATTACAAAGATGGAATTGTTACTGTTTTAGGTAAAAATTTAGTTGTATCACGATTAGTTAGTGATGAATTATTGATAGAAGGTAGTATTGATAAAATAGAATTTAGGTGAAATTGTGAAAAATAATTTTTTAAATAAAATGACAAATAAGATTAAACTAAATATCAAGGGGAAAAATATTGAGAGATTTATTAAAAGACTAAAATCTAATAATATCGATCTATTAAAGATTGAAAAAATTAAATATAATGAAATTAACATCACTGTTTATAAGAGAGATTATGAAAGAATAATCGAATTAAAGACGGTTTATGATATAAATAAATTAGATATTTATGGTATAATAAAAATTAGAGAAGTTATTAGTATTTATAAATATATTATAGCTTTTATAGTTTTAGGTGTTTTTATTTTAATTTTTTTATCCAATATTATTTTTAATATTGAAGTTATTCATACAGATAGTGAAGTTAGACAATTTCTTTTGAAAGAATTGGAAAATTATGGTTTAAAAAAATATAAATTTAAAAAAAATTATGATGAGATTCAAGAAATAAAAAATTCTATTTTGGAAAAATATAAGGATAAAATTGAATGGTTGGAAATTGAAGAAAGTGGTACTACTTATATTGTCAGACTAGAAGAGCGAATTATTCCTGATAATGTTTTAGAAAATGAAAAACAAAATGTTGTTGCTGGTAAAAGTGCAATCATTAAAAATATTATAGCCGAAAATGGTGAAGTGGTTAAAAATATTAATGATTATGTTGAAAAAGGTGACATTGTTATATCAGGGAATATTTATTTGAATAAAACAGTTAAAGATACGATAAGAGCTAGTGGTCGTATTTATGGCGAAGTATGGTATAATGTTACAGTTGAATATCCCTATATTTATAGTGAAATAAAAGAAAAGGACAACTATCAAGATGTTTATGTTTTAAAGTTTTTGAATAAAAGTTTAGAATTAACTTTTAATAGATTTAAAGATAAACGAGTTGAAGAAGATATTATTTTGTATCATCCAATCGTTCCTATATCTTTTGTTAAGCAAAGGCAAAAAGAAGTTGAGACCATATCTTTAGTTTTAACTAGTGATGAGGCTAAGGATAAAGCTATTGAAGAAGCTATAAATAAAATGAATGAAAAATTGGATGATGATGAAAAAATTTTAGATTATAAACTTTTAAAGTTTGATATTAAAGATGATAAAGTGGTTTTAGAAATGTTTTTTACAGTTTATGAAAATATAACAAGTTATAGCAAGATTGAAGGTGATAATGATGTTTCGTGATACTATTTTAAATATTTTTGTTGATATTTGGCCGATGATTTTTATTTGTTGCGTTATTATCATATCGATGAGAGTGGTATATTTGATAAAAAATAAAAGTGAATTTGTTTTTTATAAAGAAATATTAATGTTAGGATTTATTCTTTATATTATGGCTTTATTTAGGGTTGTTACCTTTCAGGATGTTAGTTGGTCCTCATCTAATTTTATTCCTTTTAAAGAGATGTTTAGATATGATTTTGGTAGTGCGATGTTTTATAAAAATGTTGTTGGTAATATGTTAATGTTTATTCCTTATGGTTTTTTTGCTTCATATTTTTTGAAGTTAAAAAAACCTTGGTTAATCTTAGGTTTAACTTTTCTAGTATCTATTACTATTGAAACAACACAATTGCTTATCGGACGAGTTTTTGATATTGATGATATTGTTTTAAATGTAATAGGTGGATTATTAGGTTTTACTATTTTTTATATAGTTGATAGGGTGAAAAATAAATTTAGTTTATTGCAAAAGAATTATATTTATAATATAATGATGATAATAATATTAATATTAATTGTATTATATTTGTTAGGAGTATTTTATGTTTGAGATAATCAATGAAACAGGAAAAAAGGTTGAAGAAATAGATAAAATTAACGATTTGTTAAATTTTATAGTTAATAAGGAACAATTAGACAAATGTCTTTTTAATATTATTTTAGTTGATAATGATTATATTCATAAATTAAATAAAAAATATCGTGGTATCGATCGAGAAACTGATGTTATCAGTTTTGCTCTGGAAGATAATGAAGATGGAATTAACTTAGATTTTAGGATTTTGGGCGATATATATATATCATTAGATAAAGCTTTAGAGCAATCATTGTCTTATGGTCATTCTTTTTTAAGGGAATTATCTTTTTTGACTGTTCATGGGTTACTTCATTTGTTGGGATATGATCATATGAATGAAAATGATGAAAAAATAATGTTTAAAAAGCAGGAGGAATTATTGAATGAATTTGGAATCAAAAAATAAAAAATATGGTTTTAAAAGATTTTTAATGAGTTTTAAAAATTCTTTTAATGGCTTTAAGCATGCTTATTTAAATGAACAAAGTATGTTTATTCATTTTATAGCAGTAGTTTTAACTGTTTTATTGGGAATAGTTTTAAAAATATCATTCATCGAATGGTTAGTTATTATTTCATTACTTGTTTTTGTTGCTATTATTGAACTTTTAAATACAGCTATTGAATCTGTTTGTGATGCAGTTACATTTGATCAAAATAAATATATTAAAGTGGCTAAGGATACGGCTTCTTCAGCTGTTTTCTTAGCTACTTTGGTTACTTTAATAGTTGGTCTAATAATATTTATACCAAAAATTATTTCTTTATTTTAGGGAGGTTGTTTAAATGCGAAGTGGTTTTGTTAGTTTAATTGGAAGACCTAATGTCGGGAAAAGTACGTTATTAAATAGTATTATTGGGAAAAAAGTGGCTATTACATCTAATAAACCACAGACAACTCGCAATATAATCGAAGGAATTTATAACGATGATGATACCCAAATTGTTTTTGTCGATACCCCAGGAATTCATAAACCTAAATATAAATTAGGTAAATATTTAAATAAACAAGCTTATTATAGTATTGATGATGTTGATGTAATTGTTTTTTTGATTGATGCTAGTGAATCATTAGGAAAAGGTGACTTATATGTTATCGATAAATTAAAAGAGACTAATAAACCAGTTATTTTAGTAATTAATAAAATCGATAAAATTAAAAAAGAAGATATATTAGTTAAAATAGAGCAATATAAAGATTTATATCCGTTTAAAGAGATTGTTCCATTATCAGCACTAAAAAAAGATAATATAAAAACTTTATTAAATGTTTTGACTAAGTATTTACCTGATAACATTAAATATTTTGATGATGATACTTATACTAATAAACGTCTTGAATTTATAATTGCCGAAATAGTTCGTGAAAAGATATTTAATTTAACGGAGGAAGAGGTTCCTCATTCGATAACTTGTGTGGTAGAACAAATAAAACATGAGAAAAACAATTATACTATTAATGTAGCTATTATTGTTGATCGTGATTCATTAAAGAAAATAGTAATTGGTAAACAAGGAAGTAAAATTAAAGAAATTGGTATTCAATCACGAATTGAATTAGAAGAATTACTAGGTAAAAAAGTTTATTTAGATCTATTTGTTAAAACGATTAAAAATTGGCGTGACAAGGAAAAATATTTGCAAGAATTTGGTTTTGAAGATTTTTTAAAATAATTGAATAAAATTTTAATTAGTTAATCACAATATTAATGGAGATGATATAATGAAAAAGGAAATATTGTGGCAATTATTTAAAAAAACGGGAAAAATTGAGTATTATTTGAAATATAAAAAAGAAGGTGAATAGATGGATGTTGTAGTTGGTGGTACATATAAACATTTTAAAGGTAATTTATATAAGGTTTTAATGATTGGTTATGACAGTGAAACTAATAATGAAAATCTAAAAAAATTAGTTATATATGAAGCTTTATATGGTGATCATAAAATATGGGTAAGACCATATGATATGTTTGTATCAAAAATTGATAAAGAAAAATATCCTGATATAAATCAAGAATATCGATTTGAGTTGATAAGTAATGATTGAAGTTGAAGGTATTATTTTAACTAGTCAAGATTATGGCGATACTAGTAAAATAATAAATGTCATTACTAAAGAATATGGTATTATTGGTATAATTGCTAAAGGATGTAAAAATATTAAAAGCAGTTTAAGAAGTGTAACTGATAGGCTAACATATGGAAATTTTAATATTTTTTATAAAAAAGATAAATTGTCGATTTTATCTTCAGTTGATGTGATTGATAATTTTAAAAATATCAAAAAAGATATATCTAAAATTAGTTATGCAACTTATTTGTTAGAACTGACAGGACAAGTTATCAAACATAGTTCTAAATTAGATGTATATGATTTATTAATAAATGGTCTTATTAAAATAAATGAAGGTTATGATCCTTTAGTTATCATGAATATCATTGAACTTAAATATTTAGATTATTTGGGTGTTATGCCTATAATTGATAGTTGTAGTAAATGTGGTAGTATTTATGCAATTAAAACTTTATCTAGTGATGCTGGTGGATATATTTGTAGTAAATGCTATAAAGATGAAAAAATGGTCAGTGATAAAACTATAAAATTAATTAGGATGTATTATTATGTTGATATATCTAAAATAACTAAATTAGAAGTTAGTAAAGAAGCTAAACAAGAAATAAATAATTTTTTGAATGAATATTATGAAAGATATACAGGTTTATATTTAAAAAGTAAAAATTTTATTAATAATTTAAATAAATTGACAGTTTAAATATTGTTTGAATAAGAAAAATATGTTATTATATTGCTAGCTGTGATGAAGAAGGAGTAATCAAAGTAATCATTTAAAGAGAGAATGTGTTTGGTGTAAACATTTAATGATCTTTGACGAAGTAGTCTTTGGAGCTAAAGGTAACGCGTTATAGTTAATTTGAGTAAAAACAAAGGTGGTACCGCGGATTTTGTTCGCCCTTTAAGGTATCATCTTTTTTGATGTTTCAAGGGGGTTGTTATGAACTTAGATGAAGCTAAAATATTATTTAAAGAATATGTTGATACATATCAAATTGATAATGATAAAATAAAACTTAAATATGATCATTCTCTTCGAGTGTGCGATTTGTGTAAAAAAATTGCTTTGTCTTTGAATTTATCGAAAGAAGATATTGAAATTGCAGAAATGATTGGATTGTTACATGATTTTGGTAGATTTGAACAAATAAAAATTTATAACACATTTAACGATAAAATAAGTGTGGATCATGCAGTTTTGGGTGTTCAATTATTAGAAAAGTTTGGTATTGATAAATTTATAAATGATAAAGGAACACAAGATTTAGTTAAAACAGCAATTATAAATCATAACAAGACTTATGTTGATAATAATTTAAATGAAAGAGAATTGTTATTTTCTAATATCATTAGGGATGCTGATAAAATCGATATATTTTATATTTGGAGTGAATCCAATATCGGATCAGTAGATGGTAATATTTCTAATAATATTTATGAAAGAGTTATTAATTGTAAAATTGATTATGAAGAAAGAAAAAACAATTTAGATATTTATGTTATTTTATGTGGTTTAGCTTATGATATTAATTTTGCTTATTCTTACCACTATTTGGTAGAAAAAAAATATGTTACTAAAATAATTGATAAAGTTATTTTAAAAAATAATCATGAATATGAAAGATTAAATAATATTAAAAAATCATTAGAAAAATATTTGAAAAATAAGGAGGATTTATGTTAGATAAAAAATATAATGCTAAAGAAAAAGAAAAAAAATGGTTAGAATATTGGAATGAAAATAAAATATATGAATTTAAACCTGATCATAGAGAAGTTTATTCGATTGATACACCCCCACCTACAGTAAACGGTAAAATTCATATCGGGCATATTTTTTCGTATTCGCAAACAGAGATGATTGCAAGATACAAACGACTAAGAGGATATAATATTTTTTATCCATTTGGATTTGATGATAATGGCTTACCTAGTGAGAGATTAGTTGAAAAAGAACAAGGTAAAAAAGCTGCTGAGATAGGAAGAGAAGCTTTCTCTAAATTATGTTATGAAACTACTGATAAATATGAAAGTGAATTTCAAGAGTTATTTAGTAAGATGGGTGTTAGTACTGACTGGAGCATTCATTATAAGACAGTTAGTCCATCAACTATCAAAATAAGTCAATTATCATTTTTAGATTTAGTTACTAAAGGGCATTGTTATCATAAAGAAAGTCCTGCTTTGTGGTGTAATGAATGTTTAACTTCAATTGCCCAAGCTGAACTTGAAACTAAAACTATTAAAACGACTTTTAATTATGTTACTTTTAAAACTGTTGAAGATGGCGAAGAATTTACAATTGCCACAACTAGACCGGAATTATTGCCAGCTATTGTATGCGTATTTGTAAATCCTAATGATGAAGTTCATAATCATTTAATCGGAAAAACTGCTCATATTCCTGTTATTGATGTTGATGTACCTATTATGAGTGATGAGAAAGTCGCTATTGATAAAGGTACTGGAGTAGTTATGTGTTGTACCTTTGGAGATCAAACTGATATTGAATGGTGGAAAAAATATAATTTACCACTAAAATATATTTTTACAGATGATGGTAAGATTGTTTCTTCAGTTCCTAATTATGGTGGAATGAAAATTAAAGAAGCAAGAAAGCAAATTATTGAAGATTTACAAAATGGTGGTTACATTGTTAAAATTGAGGATTTAGAACATGAAGTTCAAACTCATGAACGTTGTGGTAAAGAAGTTGAGTATTCAGTTATGAATCAATGGTTTATTGATATTATGAACCACAAGGAAGATTTTATTAAAATTGGTAATGATATTAAATGGCATCCTGAACATATGCATGCAAGATATGATGAATGGGTAAATAATGTTGCTTGGGATTGGTGTATTTCTCGTCAAAGGTATTTTGGAGTTCCTTTTCCAGTTTGGTATTGTAAAAATTGTGGAGAAGCAGTATTTGCAAGAAAAGAAGATTTGCCAGTCAATCCTTTAATCGACCAACCTTATTTGTCTAAATGTCCAAAATGTGGAAGTGAAAAATTTATAGCTGAAACAGATGTAATGGATACTTGGGCTACTTCTTCAGTAACTCCATTAATTAATATGCGTTATGGTGAGAAAGATAATCTCGAATCAATTTTAAAACCAATGAGTTTAAGAACAAATGCCTCAGAAATTATTAGAACTTGGGATTTTTATACTATAGTTAAAAGTTTTTATCATTTTGGACAAAAACCTTGGGAAAATGTGATGATTTCTGGATTTGTTATGGCTGGCAAGGGTGAGAAAATAAGCAAAAGTAAAGGAAATAGTAAAGTTGAACCAATTGAATTGATTAATCAATATTCAGCTGATGTAATACGTTACTGGGCTGGTTCGGGACGACTTGGTACCGACATTATCTTTAGTGAAGAAACTTTACAAAGGGGTCATAAATTAATTAATAAAATTTGGAATGTTTCTAAATTTATAGAAATGCATTTGACTGATTATAAAGATAAAGAATTTTCAGATTATGAATATATTGACAAATGGATTTTGGGAAGTTTTCAGGAGATGGAAAAGGGATTTTTAAAATATCTCGATGATTATGAAGTGGGTTTAGCACTTAATCATTTAGAAAAATTTTTCTGGAATTTTTGTGATAACTATATCGAAATTGTTAAACACAGATTATATCGTCCTGAGGAATTTGGAGAAATACCTAGATATTCAGGTCAAAAGACAGTTTATACTATTCTTTATAAATTATTGCAAGATTTTAGTATTTTCTTCCCATTCATTACCGAAGAGATTTATCAAGAGTTATTCCATGATAATAAATCAATTCATTTAACAACTATCGAACCTTTAAATTTTGATTTTAAAAATGAAATAAAAACTGGTGACGCGATAATGGAAATTATAAGTGGTGCAAGAGGAGAAAAAACAATTAATAATGTTTCACTTAAAACACCAATTAAGAACTTATATTTAAAATTGAATAAAGAGTTAGAAGAAGCAATTAATTTATCAATTAAAGATTTTAAAGCGACTTTATTTATTGAAAATTTAAAAATTAGTTCAATTGAAAATGGCTATGAAATTGAAAAAATTGAACTTAATTTGGATGAAACAAATAGTAAAGGTAATAATTAGTATATCAAATTTTTACACATTCTCACATATTTTGTCGAATTTTGGAAATAATATACTTGACTGTGTTAAAAAAATTAGGTATAATTAACATAGTTAGAAAAGTAAGGTGGTGAGATTAAGTGAAAAAAGGTTTTACGTTAATCGAGTTATTAGCTGTTATCATCATTTTGGCTATTATTGCTTTAATCGCAACACCTATTATTTTGAATGTTGTTGATGATGCAAGAAGAAGTGCCGCTGTATCAGAAGCTAGTATGATCGTAAGTGGTGTTAATAACTATTGTGCAACTTCTGCTATGAAAAACCAAATGGATAGTTCTAATGCTGATATTTGTGCTGATGGTGTTGATAAAACTGAAGTTCCTACAATGGTTAACTTAGGAAATGCTACAGTTAATAGTATTACTTATACAAATGGAACTGTTACAGCTTTAAATATTAAAAGTAATACTTACACTGTAACTTATAATGGTACTACATTTACAACTTCAAAATAGTTGAATAAACAAGATTTAAATATTAAGTCTTGTTTTTTTTTGCCTAATATTATATTATTAATATGGTGAATACAATGAAAAAATATTTTTTATCATTTTTAATATCACTAATTATTTTAGTATTTTTATTTTTAATAAAGAATATTATCTTTGGTGATAATTCGATTTTATATGGTGATGCACAGTATCAGTACTATCAATTATTAATTGATTTAAAAAGGATATTTGAAGGAAATTCAAATTTATTTTATACTTTTAAAGTTGGTTTTGGTAGTGCAATGTTACCTACAATTGCTTATTATTTAATTAGTCCATTTAATATTTTAGTTAATTTTTTTAGTTTTGAAAATATGGAATATTTATTTTTATTATTGGTTTTGCTAAAGATAAGTTTATGTGGTTTAACTATGTATATATATTTAAATTATAATTTAAAAAATAAATATACGTTACTTTTTTCGACGGCTTATGCTTTATCAAGTTATATAATTGTCAATTATTTTCAAATAATGTGGTTAGATGTTTGTTTTTTAGCCCCTATCCTTTTACTCGGTATTGATAAAATAATTAAAGAGAAAAAATATTTATTATATGGAATAACTTTATTTTTAAGCATTTTATTTAATTATTATATGGGATATATGTGTTGTATATTTAGTGTGCTATATTTCATATATAAGTATTTATTGAGTGAAAAAAAAGATACAAAAATGATAAAAAGATTTGTCATTATTTCTATTTTAGCTGGTTTGATGACTTTTTTCTTACATTTACCGCACTTATTAGAATTGATAGATATAAATAGAGTAAGTAATAAAAATTATTGGTTTAATTTTAATATAATAGAGGTATTATCTAAATTTTTTATCGGTAATAAGGCTACAGTTAATAATGAATTTTATCCTCATTTATATATTGGTTTATTCAATATTATTTTATTGTTTTTCTATTTTGTTAATAAAAATATTTCTAAAAGAGAAAAAACACTTTCTTTAATTTTTTTACTAATTTTATTACTTAGTATTGTAATAGTTCCTTTAAATAATTTTTGGCATGCTTTTAGTTATCCAATTGGTTTTAACTTTAGGTATATGTTTTTGTTTAATATTTTTATTATAAGTATTTGTTTAAAATCTTTTGAAAATTTAGAATTTATCGATAAAAAATGGTATTATGTGATATTCTTAATTATGCTTATTTTATCAATTTTAATTATGTTTAGAAGAGATTTAGATTATTTATATATATTTATAAGTTTAGTTTTAATTTTGATTTATTTACTTGTTTTTCAAGTTAGAAATAAAGATACAAAAATATTATTTAGTATTTTAGTAATTGCGGAGTTGTTTTTTAATAGTTATATATTTTTAGATGGGTATCCTTTAACTAAGAGATATTATATTGATG
>CALVXM010000014.1 GCA_944371305.1 uncultured Bacilli bacterium
ACCAGCAATGCCAGAAGTACAACCAACATATGAAGTACCAGTAATGGATACACCAGAGGTACCAACAATGCCAGAAGTACAACCAGCATATGAAGTACCAGTAATGGATACACCAGAGGTACCAACAATGCCAGAAGTACAACCAACATATGAAGTACCAGTAGTAGACACACCAGAGGTACCAGCAATGCCAGAAGTACAACCAACATATGAAGTACCAGTAGTAGATACTGTTGATATTCCTTCAATTTCTGATAATCAAACGGAGACAAAGAATGTTGGTAATACAGTTATTGCAACATCTCCAAATATTAAATTAGCACTTAATACAATAAGAGAATGTGAAAATACTTTGGAGAAATACGGATTCAATATTGACGTTGAAGAAATTGATTTTGAAGATTCTTATCAAGTAATTATAAAAATTGAAAAATAAAAAGGTAGTTAGTTACCTTTTTTTAATTCTTTTTTTAATAAATCCTTATATGTGTTCACACCAGGTTGGTCAAATGGATTTACATGTAATAAATATCCTCCTGTGGCAGCTGCTACTTCAAAGAAATGAATAAGCATACCTAAGTGCAATTCATCTAGTTCATCTAAAGTAATGATATTACTTTCACAACCAGCCATAAAATGAGCTTCAGCTACTTTATCCACTGCAATTTGATTTAACTCTTCTAATTTATTATTTTTTGTTTTATAATTAATAACGGTTTCAAAAATAATTGGATTTCCATCTTGATAAAATTGTCCTAACGAATGTAAATCTCTAGTGTTAATAGAAAGGCTTGGGAAAATGCCTTTTTTATTTTTTCCTTGAGTTTCACCAAATAATTGTTTTAACCAGTCTCCAAAATATTGTAGTTTTGGTTCATATATGGAAAAAATTTCAATAAATTTTTTCTTTTTATATAATATATCTCTAATAATAGCATATTCAAAAGCTTTATCTTGATTATAGTTTTTTGCACCTTCTAATAAGTTATCAATATTTATTCCACTAACTGCTATTGGCAGTAAACCGACAGTAGTTAAAACAGAATATCTTCCTCCTATTTGTCTAGGAATGTTAAAAGAAGTAAATCCTGAATTAGCAAGTATTCTTAACTTACCTTCTTTTTCATCGGTTGTTATGATTATTCTTTGTTTTAATTCTTCATCATTATACTTTTGTTTCATTTTTTGAAAAAGTTGAGTAAAGGTTTCAATTGTTTCTAAAGTGGTACCTGATTTTGAAATAACATTTATTATCGTTTGCTTATTCTGCATATAGTTTAATAAGTCATCTAGATATGTACCAGAAAGAGAAGTGCCAGCAAAAATAATTTCAGGATTGGTTTTGTTGAAATAGGGAGTTAGAGCATTAATAATAGCTTTAGCGCCTAAAAATGATCCCCCTATTCCAACGACAATAAATAATTCACAATTATTTTTAATATATTCACTTATTGTTTTAATTTTGTTGACTTCTTCATATGAGATGCAGTTATCAATATTGTACCAATCCAACATTTCACCACCATTTTTCAAAGTTTCCTTAATTTTAAAAATTTCCTTATTATATTTTTTTAATTTCTTCGGTTTTTGATACGTATTAAAGTCAAAATTTAACATTATTACCTCCTACTGAAACAATTATCTCATGTTTCTGATTATCAAAATTTAAAGGAATATATTGTGTTTTAATGATATGGCCATCCATAGTTATTTGTTTTTTATCTTGTACATTAACTATGATGTGGTATTTAGTGTTATTAATATTATAATTGATTTCAAATTTTTTCCATTTATTTGGTATATGTGGCTCAATAAACAATTTGTTACCCTCTTTTTTAAATCCTAAAATATCGATTAAGGCTACTCGATAAAACCATCCGGCACTACCTGTATACCAACTCCAACCACCGTGTCCTTCAAAATCTTGATTACTATAAATATCAGCAGCTATAACATATGGTTCGATTTTATATTTATCAGTAGTTTCTTTACTTTTAGTTCGTTCAATAGGATTAATCATTTGATAGGTTTTGTAAGCTAAATCATATTTGCCTAGCTTTATTAAAGCTTGTATATACCAAGCAACAGCATGTGTATATTGCCCACCATTTTCTCTAATTCCATTTGGATAATTCATGATATATCCTGGATTGTTTTCATTTTTTGAAAAAGCAGGAGTTAGCAATTTAACAATATTAAGATTTTTATCGACTAGTTGATCATCGATAGCTTTTAAAATTGATGGTATTTGTTTTTTAGTAGCAATACCAGTTAAAATGGCAAAACATTGAGAAATTAAATCTATTTTACATTCACTATTATCTTTTGATCCAAGTTTTTGACCATTGTCGAAAAAGGCTCTTAAATAATAATCACCATCCCAAGCTTTTTCTAACAGTGATGTTTTTAAAGAGTTTTTTAATTGTTCCCAATCATTAGTATTTAATTTTTGATCATATTTATTACTTATATAGATAAACTTGTCTAGACAATCATATAGGAAAAAGCTCAACCATACGCTAGTTCCACGTCCCTTTTCTCCTACCTTGTTCATGCCATCATTCCAATCTCCACCACCAATTAAAGCAAGGCCATTAGAACCTATACTTGATTGAGCTTTTTTGATAGCTAAATGGCAATGTTCAAATAAAGTAGCTTTTTCTAAAGAGTAAGTATAATTAATACCTTTTTCCATTTCATTTTCTTTTAAGCTTTCTCCTTGAACAAATGGTATTTTTTCTTTTAAAATATCATAATCATTAGTAATTTTTATATATTCATAGACAGCTTGAATTAACCATAAATAATCATCTTTGTAGCGTGATCTTAAACCGTTATTAGTTTCTTTATGCCACCAGTGAAGAACATCGCCTTCTGTAAATTGATGTTTAGCATTCCATAAAATTTGTTTTCTGGTTATATCAGAATTAATAGTACAAATATTCATTGCATCTTGTAATTGATCACGGAAACCATATGCTCCTCCTACTTGATAAAAACCAGCTTTAGCGAATAATCTTGAGGTAATTGTTTGATAAGCTAACCATCCATTAACCATATAATTGAAACTGTCATCAGGTGTTTTAATTTGAATTTCTTCTAACATATTTTTCCAGTATTTTTCAACCTTTTTTTCTTCTTTTTTGATTTTGTTAATGGTATTATATTTGTCTAATAAAGGTTCAACCTCTTCATTAGCTCCTAAAATGAAAGCAAATTCTTTTACTTCATCATGTTCAAGATAAATAACTGTTTCCATTTGTTTATAGATAATTTTTTTGATTTCAACGTCGATAATTGGTAATGTACAACTCATAAAAGTAGTTAAATTTTTAAAATGTTGACTATATTTATTGATTAATGCAATATAATTTTTTTCAATGTTGAACTCACTTAAAATATATCTTCCTGTTTTTTCTTCTGTAACACCAAGACAAGGATTGATCCAATATTTAAAGGTTAGACGTTGTTTTTTAGAATTATTATTTTTAACTTTAATTGTATAAAATTTAATTGGATCATCTGTGGCAACAAATTGTTTTAATATAATGTCAAAACCGTTAATTCTACCTTGCCAACTTATGCTACCAAAACTCATTTCACAGTAATCATAATTAAGATTGATATCATTAATTTTGATACCTTCTGATATATCATTTAGTAATGGATCATTAGTCCAAGAAGTTAATTTATATTCGCGACTGTTATTAGCATAAGTAAATCCTGTTGCATTATTAGAAATGATACTACCAAAGTTAGGATTAGCTATAACATTACACCAGATTAAAGGTGTATCAGAACAAGTTATAACATATTTTTTTCCATTATTGATAAATCCACCATAATTATTATAAAATTTTAAATTTTTATAATTATATAATATAGGTAAACTGTCTTTAATTATTCTTTTTTCTTTTCTAGAAGTTATGTTTGATTTTTGTAACTCTTTAACAAAAGATTCTAAGGTATGATGTTTTTTACTATCGATATTTAATCTAGCTACAGTTTTAAATAAATTAATTTCTTCAAAAGAAACATCATTTGGATCGATAATGTATATATTACCAGGAATTTTATTAAAACTATTTATAGCATACATATGGTACTTTTCATCATCAATTTCTTTAGCTATGATATCTTTATCGTCAAGACGACTATTTAAAATGACAAGATCTATAAAAATAGACTTACTTTTATAATATTCAAAGGCATGTAATAATTCTTTTATTAAACTTAAATCATCGGAGCTTTCCACTTCTAAGAAAATAATAGGTCTATCTCCAGATATTCCAAATCGCCATAAATTTGTTTGATTTAAGGTATTGTTTTTAACAATATTTTCTCTTTCTTCGGTTATTAAAATGTGGCTAGTTTGATATAAATAATTTAACATTGTATTATAAATACGCATATCATGTCCTGTAATATTAACTATTTTATTACTAACATTATTCATGATCGTGGCGACTTCAAAAGCTTTTTGAGAAATGTTTTCTTTAGAGTTAAAAGTTCTCACAATATCTAAAACTTGTTCTTTTGATTTTCCAAAACCACTAATTAAATATACCGTTTTCTCACCATTACTAGGAATCGTTATTTGATTTCTTAAACTGATAATAGGATCAATACAAGTTCCAATTTTATTAGATAACTTTTGATTTAAAGCGATAGGATTTTCACCGTTATGATTTCTCCCAATAAAATTATTTCGATCTGTTTCATAACTATATTTTTGATTTGGATTGTCAATTAATAATCTATTAATTAAATAATAATGACCATTTTTATCTCTTAATTTACGGTGCATGATAATAGCATTATTTTCTTCATCATATTCACTTTGGATGAATAAATTTTGAAAGGTTCTATGACTGATATCATCAATGTTATCCGATAAAATTGGCTCAGTATAAGTAGTTAATTCTAAAGTTTTATTTTCATTGCTAGTATTTTTAAAGGTAATTTTTCTTATTTCGGCATGATGTGTTTTAGTGACAACTACTTCTGTAGTGGTTATAATTTCGTTGTCAGACCTAATGAATTTAATTTTATCTAAAGCGAATACCACTTCGTATTTTTCGGGCATAACGTTAATTGGGGAATAGGTATTTGACCATATTTTATTTGTGTTTATATCTTTAATGTATAGGAATAAACCATAATCTTGTTCTGTTAGTTTTCGATAACGATTCATTTGAATTGTGCGATAACGACTAAAACTATTACCACGGTCATTCATGAAGACACTATATTTAGAATTTGATAAAACTGATAGTTCAGGGAGTGTTGCTAGATTATGAAATACTCTTATATCATTAATAAATGGTTCTTTATCGTAAGTGTATTTTTTATATTTTGCAATATTAATATCGATAATTGGTTTTAATTGAACTTTTTCTTTATTTAAAATTTCAAATGCGTGATTATTGATATCATTAATAAAGTATTTTTGTAAAATATTATCTTTTAAAGTATTAGTAATACTTCCCAAAATCATCCCTTGATGATGTGCAAAGTAAGAAAGAACAACTTGCTTATCTTCAGTATCATAAGATTCAAAAAAGCCGTATTGACCTATTAAATTTAAGCTTTCTAATTTTTTCATATTGTAAATGACATCTTTAGGAAATAAAGAAAGAGCTAAAATAGAACTGTAAGGCGAAATAACAATTCGATTATTATTTTCCTCCTGTAATTTTAAATAAGGTGTTGCAAAAGCTTTATATTTATAATTTTGGGCATCATCTAATTCGTTATAAGCTGATTCCGATATGCCCCATGGATAATTAGGATTAATTTCTCTCATAAATTCTTTTTGAGTGAAAAAAGCAAAATCATAACTTTCATCAATTAAAGTATTATCGTAACTTGGAATAAACAAAAGAGGCATAAAATATTCAAATGAAGTTCCTGACCAAGAGACTAATCCTTTTTTTCTTTTATAAGTTGTAAGCGTTTTATCCAAATTAAACCAATGTTTGACTGGAACATCACCTTTAGCTATAGCAACAAAACTAGTAATTCTACTTTCACTAGCAAATTTATTATAGTTGAATGGTTCTAACAATCCTTCGTCAGCATTATATCCAATACTAAAAACACCTTGATTATAAAGACAAGTGAAATTGGTTTGATTAATTAATGTTTCTATTTTTTTTACTAATTGAGTGTTGTCAATTTTCTTTAAGAATTCTTTTACTGTTATTAGACAAGCCACAAAATTACCACTATCAACCGTTGATATAAAATTAGGATATAAAATTTCTAATGTATCAATGCGGTACCAGTTATAAAGATGACCATTCCATTTTTTTAACTTTTCCACAGTATTAATAATTTTGCTGATGTAATCGATAGTTTTATCTTTATTAATAAATTCTAGTTCGTAAGCAGAAATAATTGAAGTTAATGATAAACCAATATTAGTAGGAGATGTTTTATAATCTAACTTTTGTTCACGATTTAATTGATAATTATCCGGAATTAGATAATTATTTTTAGAAATTAAATTGTCTTCAAAGAACTTCCAAGTTAAAAATGCTTTATCTTTTAAATAATTTTGTTCGGTAACTTTTAATTTTTGTTCTGGGGTTTTAATGTTTTTGCTTATTGCATGAGCTAAGAAAGGACCGATTATAAAAAATATAGCAATGATAGTATTTTCAATTGGATAATTAGAAAGGATTTTAGAAAAAATGATTAAAGCTAAAGCAACTAAATAATTTATCCAAAATTGTTTTAAATGATTGCTTAAAGTTGCAGAAACTTGTTTAGCAGCATCTTCAGCAGTCATCCATTGTAGTAAATGTTTTTTACTAATAAACATTCGATAAAGAGCTTTAACAAATGATTTAAAATATAAATAAGCATTAAATGGAATACTTGTAAAAACAGATAAAGTTCTCAGTATAAAAGCTTGGTAACCAAAAGCCATAATTTTGTAATATTTTAAATTAGTGCTTTTTTGAATTACAAATAATTGGATTAAGTAAGAAATAACTGGCAACATAACAATTAGTAAAACAAATAAAAGCCACCAATAAGGGTGAGTTATTGAACAACTAGCTAAAGAAAGTAAAATAATTAATAAGGAAAAATCAAGTAATCCTCTTCTAATATTGTCGAAAATTTTCCACTTTCCTAATAAATTGATTGGGTTTTTAATTTTTTCGTTCTTTTCATTTTTGACCATTTTTTTGAGCCAAGCAATTATTTGAATATCTCCTCTTGCCCATCTTGATCTTCTGGTTGCATCAACTAAAAATTTGGCTGGGAAATCATCGACTAATTCAATATCAGTTGGACATCCACACCTTAGATAATTTCCTTCAATTAAATCATGACTTAAAATTAAATTGTTGGGGAAACTACCTTTTAAAATCTGTTGGTATATTTTTAAATCATAAATTCCTTTACCAGTGAAACTACCTTCACCAAAAACGTCTTGATAAAAATTAGGTGTTATTGTAGTGTAAGGATCTAATCCACCAATTCCAGCATATATTTGAGAAAATAATGATTGATTAGTTGATTCAATATCAACACTGATTTTAGGCTGTAAAATACCATAACCCTTAATCACTTTGGTTTTTTCTTCATTTAAAATAGGTTTATTTAATGGATGAGCCATGGTTCCAACTAATCTTAAGGCACTATTTAAGATTAATTGAGTGTCGACATCTAGAGTTATAACGTATTTGATTTCATGACTAAAATTTTCAAATGTATGAACTTGAAATAAATTCTTTTGTTCAGCTTTAGATAAGTTTCCTAAAATCAAATCATTAAAATGTAATAGAGCTCCCCTTTTTCTTTCAAATCCTAAATAAGAGTTTTCACCTTTATTATATTTTCTAGTTCGATAAGCAAAATAAAATAAATTTTTACCATATTTTTTATTTAGCTCCTCAACTTTTTTAACACCTGCTTTTTTAATTTCTTCATCTTTTTCATAATGTTCACATTTACATTCACAGGCATCTGCTAAGAGTGTAAAATAAAGATTAGAAGATTTATTTGATAGATAAAATTTTTCTAAGTTAGTAAAAACTTCTTCAACTTTTTCTTTATTTTTTACAATTGTAGGTACTACAACCATTGTTTTGTATTTGCTTGGGATATCTTTTTCAAAATCTAACTTTGGAAGTGGTTTAGTTGGGAATATTTTCAAATAAATCTTGTTTAGGAAAGTTATTACAATTTCACTGATCGGAATCCATAAAAT
The DNA here is from genome assembly GCA_944371305.1 of uncultured Bacilli bacterium. Lineage (GTDB taxonomy): Bacteria > Bacillota_I > Bacilli_A > RF39 > UBA660 > Faecisoma. Next base: position 8,225 of record CALVXM010000014.1, read on the forward strand.
AATAAATCCTAACCATTTTGCTTTAATGAAATAGTTTGTTAAAAACAAATCAATAATTGTAGTTAGAATAACAATTATGGAAATATAAATAATTGTCTTTAAATATTGATTTTGTTTTGGAAATAAAAGATTTCCTATATTATTATCTTTATCAATTAATTCTTTAGCAAAATCTTCAATATTTTGCTTGTTTTTTTTAGCAAGTTTTATTAATTGCTTTCTATAAAGATTTTTAGTTTCTAAAGTCATAATTGAATAAAAAGGATCTTTATTTAAAATTTTTTCAACTGGACATAATTTATTATGAAGATTTTCTAATTTTATTAAATTAGTTTTTTGAATACTATAGAAAATATTAGCTATTAAAATATCATTATTAGTGCTTTCTAGATGCTCATCATTAATTATTTTTTTTAATGAAAGATCTTTATCATTAAGTAACTGATGAAATTGTTTAAAAATGTTATTAGTTAAATTTCCGAGGTCTTTTAATTTTTCATTTAAGTAAACTATATTAGTAGGTTTTTTATAAAAATCAGCTTTAAGATAATCTTTTAACACAATATTTTTTTTATTTAAACCATCTTTCTTAATTATATTGATAAGTTCATCTATTTCTTTTCTTTGTCTTAAAACAGCTTTTTCTTTAAGACAAATTTCATTAACTTTTTGTATTAAAAGAATTGATAAAGCAATCGGAATTATTTCTATTTCTTGATATATTAAATGAATGTTATTATCTTTGCAGTAATTCTTAACTTCGATAATCAATTTTTCTTCATCTATTTTATAGTTGTTTTTTTCTAAAACATTTTTTAATAGACTCATTATATCGTTGTTTTTAATCAAATATTTATTGTGTTTTGAATCTTTTAAAAATTGGTTAATATGCTCTTTTTTTTCGACAATCAAATAGTAATTATCGACGATCCATTCGTTAGAAATACCAATAAAATAATGTTTTTTAGTAATTTTCACTAATTCATTATAATATTTAGTAATATTTTTAAAATCTTGCTTAATTTTAATCATGAAATCACATCCTATTCAGTATACATACAAATAATATCATTTTTTTGTGTTTATGTAAATAACGTAAGCTTTGTTAAATAAGACAAAATAATACAATCATAAAAAAACTATAAAGATAGTAAACTTTATAGTCTAAATAAATAATTATTTTTCAAATTTGTATAAAAATTTTATCTAGTTTTTATAATAATATGATAAAATTAAAATGAAAGGAGTATTATGAAAAATTATGTTTTAGGAGTTATTGGTAGTATTATTGGTGCTTTGATTGCTACTTTGCCATGGATATTGATGTATATTTATGGCGAAATGATGCTTTCTTTATTAGCTATATTGATTGCTTTTGGCGCTTTTTATGGTTATAAATTGTTTAAGGGTAAAATTGATAAAAAATTACCAATCATTATTTCAGTTGTTTCAATAATTGCGATATCTATTGCCACTTTGATCATTATTCCGGGGGCTTTATTAATTGAAGCTGGTGTTGACGCAAATATTGAAAATTTTAAAATTTTATACGAAGATAGTGAATTTTTTTCAGCAATTATGAAAGATTATGTGGTATCAATAATATTTACTATTATAGGTATTAGTGGTGTTGTAATTAATTTAAAAAAACAGTTAAATAGTGGTGTTTCATCCGAAGAAATTACTTTGATGAATAAGAAAGATACTTCAAAAAAAATTGAAGAAAATAATCAAAAATTTTAGTTAACATTAGAAGTTTAAATGTAGAATGTTTATATGAATGATAATTTTCAATCGCCATATGATTATGGACTTAATCAAGATGAACTAAGGTGATGTGTTTTATAAACAAATAGCACCCAAGATTTTACTTATGATTCATTTGAAGATTATTATGAAAATGAAGAATTTACTTGTCAATAATAAGTAATTTCTTTTTTTAGATAAAATAATCAAAATTTATAAAAAACTGATATAATAAATAAAAGAAAATTATATTATTTAATTTTAACATTTATATTAAATAAATTTGATGTTGCAATTAAATTGTACGTTTAATTTTGGTAAAAAAGAAAGGAAGATGATTTAAAATGTTTGAATTAGTATCTAAATATAAGCCTAGTGGTGATCAACCCCAAGCAATTGAAAAATTAGTTCAAGGGATTAATAATAATGAAAAATTTCAAGTATTACTAGGTGCTACTGGTACTGGTAAAACATTTACAATCGCTAATGTTATTAAAGAAGTAAATAAACCAACTCTTGTTTTAGCTCATAATAAAACGTTAGCAGGACAACTTTATGCGGAATTGAAGGAATTATTTCCTAATAACGCTGTGGAATACTTTGTCTCATATTATGATTATTATCAACCGGAAGCTTACGTTGCTAAAACTGATACATATATAGAAAAAGATGCTTCAATTAATGATGAAATTGATGAATTAAGACATGCTGCTACTGCTTCACTATTAAATAGACGTGATGTGATTGTCGTAGCTTCAGTTTCTTGTATATATGGTATTGGTGAAAAGGATGAATATAAAAATAAAATGTTAACTCTTTCTGTTGGCGATGAGGTTGAAAGAGATCAAATTTTAGAAAAATTAGTTGAAATGTTGTATGAGAGAAATAATTTAGATTTAAAAAGAGGTAGTTTTAGGGTAAGAGGCGATATTTTAGAAATTGTTCCTATCAATCAACACAATCATGCTATTAGAGTTGAATTTTTTGGAGATGAAATTGATAAAATAAGTGAAATAGATACTTTAACAGGTGCAGTTTTAAATAACAAAAAATCAATATCTTTATTTCCTGCTAGTCATTTTGTCACTAGTGAAAATAAATTAAAATTAGCTATAGCTAATATTCGTAAAGAATTAGAAGAACAATTAGAAAAATTTAAATCTGAAAACAAATTATTAGAGTATCAAAGATTGCAGGAACGAACTAATTATGATTTAGAAATGTTAGAAGAAACCGGTTTTTGTCGAGGGGTTGAAAATTACTCAAGACATATTGCACTAAAACCTAAGGGAGCAACCCCTACTACCTTAATTGATTTTTTTGATGATGATTTTTTAATGATTATAGATGAATCTCATGTAACTTTACCGCAAGTAAGAGGAATGTATAATGGCGATCGAGCAAGAAAAGAAGTGTTAGTTAACTATGGTTTTAGACTTCCTAGTGCTATGGATAATCGCCCTTTGAAATTTGCTGAATTCGAAGCAAAAATCAATCAAGTTATTTGTGTATCAGCTACTCCTGGTGATTATGAATTAGAAAAAACTAATCACAAATTTGTAGAACAAATTATTAGACCAACAGGATTGTTAGACCCTGAAATTACTGTTAAATCTGCAAAAGGTCAAATTGATGATTTAATAAATGAAATTAATAATCAAATTTCAAATGGAGAACGAACTTTAATTACAACTTTAACAATTAGAATGGCAGAAGAACTAACAAATTATTTAAAAAAATTAGATATTAAAGTTGCTTATTTACATACCGAAGTTAAAACATTGGAAAGATTAAAAATAATTAGTGAATTAAGAAAAGGTAAATACGATGTTTTGGTTGGTATAAATTTATTAAGAGAAGGTCTTGATATTCCTGAGGTTAGTTTAGTGGCAATATTGGATGCTGATAAACAAGGTTTTCTAAGAAGTAATCGTAGTTTGATTCAAACTATTGGTAGAGCGGCTAGAAACGCTAATGGTAGAGTAATAATGTATGCTGATACAGTAAGTGATTCAATGGAAGAAGCTATAAAAGAAACTTCTAGAAGAAGGGAAATTCAAAAAAAATATAATTTAGAACACCATATTATTCCTAAAACGATTATTAAGGAAATTAGAGAAGTTGTTACTAATAATTTAGAAAAAGAACCAACTAAGATGAATAGAAAAGATAAACAAAAATTGATGAGTGAAATCGAGAAAGAAATGAAAGAAGCAGCTAAAAATTTAGATTTTGAAAGGGCTATGGAATTAAGAGACATATTATTTGAATATAAAAGTGAAAAGTAATATTTCTCTTTTTCTAATAGTATGATATAATTAAATAGTAGATATTAGGAAGGAAAGTGAAATATGAATCCCGTTTTACTAGATCTTGGTTTTATAAAAATATATTGGTATTCGATAATGATTTTATTGGGTGTATTTGTTGGGGGATCTTTAATTTTACGTGAATGTAAAAGATTTAAAATTTCTGAAAATTATGTTATCAATATGATTTTACTTTGTATGATTTTTAGTATTATTGGAGCAAGACTTTATTATGTTGCATTTAATTGGAGTTATTATAGTCATAATTTGCTCGATATCTTGAAAATCTGGGAAGGTGGACTTGCCATTCACGGTGGAATTTTATTTGGATTGATTTTTATTATATTTTATACTAAAAAATATAAAGTTAATACTTGGCGGATGTTAGATATAATTGTAGTCGGACTTATTATTGGCCAAGCTATAGGACGTTGGGGTAATTTCTTTAATGGTGAAGCTCATGGACCTATTACTAGTTTAGAAACTTTACAAAATTTATTTATTCCTAATTTTATAATTGATGGAATGAATATCGGTGGATCTTATTATCACCCTACTTTTCTTTACGAGTCTTTATGGTGTCTAATAGGTTTTATCATATTATTAATTCTTAGAAGAAGACGTTATTGTAAAATTGGTCAAACAACAGGTTTATATTTTATTTGGTATGGAATTGGTAGATTTTTGATCGAATCATTACGTACTGATAGTTTGATGTTAGGATCTTTCAAAATGGCTCAAATTATTTCAATTGTACTAGTTGTTGTAGGTATAATAATTCTGATTTTAAAATCTCGTGGTTCGAAATTAGAAAATAGATATAATGACAAGGAGAATATAGATGACATACAATTTTGATTGTGTTGTAGTCGGTTGTGGAATTGCTGGTATGACAGCAGCGATCTACCTGAAAAGATCAAATGTCAACGTTTTAGTGTTAGACAATGATGCTCCAGGTGGATTGTTAAATAAAATAAGTGTAGTTGAGAATTATCCTGGTTTTAATCGAATTAGTGGACCAGATTTAGCTTATAAAATATATGAACAAGTTAATGAGTTAGGTATTGAAGTTAGATATGGCAAAGTTTTGGAAGTTAAAGATCATATTATAACTACTGACTTAGAGCAGATAAGTGCTGATAAAATTATTTTGGCAATTGGTCGAAAAGCCCGTAAGCTAGAGAATACTAATAATTTAAAAAATGTTAGTTATTGTGCAGTTTGCGATGCAAATTTATATAAAGATAAAATTGTTGCAATAGTTGGGTATAGTAATTCAGCAGTTGAAGAAGCTTTATATTTGGCAGATATTTGTAAAAAAGTTATTATTATTAGTCGTGGAGAAAAACTAAAAGCTGAAGAAATTTTAATTGATAAGGTAAATAATAAAAATAACATTGAAATTCAATTTAATTGTGTTATAGAAACGTTAAATAGTGAAAATAATATTTTAACAAAAATTAATACCAATAAAGGTTCATTTTCGATTGATGGATTATTTATTGCTATTGGTTATGAGCCAAATACTGAATTTTTAAAAGATTTAAAAAAAGATAATGGCTATATAATTGTTGATGAAAAAATGAAAACTAATGTTGATTATATTTATGCTTGTGGCGATATTATAAAAAAAGATATTTACCAATTGACTACTGCCACTGGTGAAGCTACTATTGCTGCTATTAATGTGAAAAAGGAATTGAGTGTAAGGAGTTGATTTAAATGTCATATAAAAAATCAGGTTTTACTTTAGTAGAATTGATTGGCGTGGTAATTTTATTAGGATTAATTGCTTTAATTGCTATACCACCAATTATGAATTCAGTTAGAAAAACTAAAGGTGAAATCAGTGATGCTAGCAAAGAAATTTTATATAGTGCAACAGCATCATACCTTAGCGCTCATGAAAACGAATATCCTAAGACTAACGGTAATGTTTATTGTATAACTCTTAGTGATCTAGTAAAAGAAGAATATTTAGCTACAGAAGTTTATGATTCAGTAACAGGTGAACCAATTTCTTTGGATAACAAGGTTGAAGTTATTGTCGGTAATGGCAGTTACAGTTACAATTTAAATAACAATTGTAATTCTTCTTCTAGAAGTTTAATAGCTACATTATTAAATCAATATAAAACTTCTAATACTACGGGATTACTTAGAGATAACACCAATCCTAATATATATTATTACAAAGGTACTAACGCTCAAGTTAACAATAATCATTTATGGTATGGTGGTTTTGCTTGGCGTGTTATTTCAATCGATACAAATGACAATACTTTAACGTTAATAAGTCAACAACCTTTGACTGTTTTACAACCGGCCAATAAGGTTTGGACAAATAAAACTCAATATGAATCAAGTTATATTAATAATTGGTTAAATGAATATTTTTATAATATGTTAGCAGTTAATATTAAAAATAATATTGTTAATAGTACTTTTAATGTGGGAATAGCTAGCAATGTTGATGAAATAACGACAAATCAAAAAGTTGGTTTACTAGATTATGATCAATATATTAAAGCTGGTAGCACTAATTCTTATTTAGATATAAAAGATAATTTTTGGTTAGGTAATCGTAATAGTGCTAGTGAAATAAAAAATGTTACATATAATGGTACAACTTATAATAATGATGTATCTTTGGCTGATGGAATAAGACCAGTAATTAAAATCAAAGATATAACTATTACAACTGGATCTGGTACGATGTTAGCTCCTTATAGTATAGAACAAAAATCTACTAATACTTCAGATGTTCAAGTTGGTGAATATATAACTGTACCTGTTATAGGTGATTATTGTGGAAGTGACAACAAGTGTACTTTTAGAGTAGTAAGTAAAGATAGTGATAGTATTAAAGTAGTATTAAATGGATTATTACCTACTGTAAGTCAATATGGAAATAATTCTACAATTACAAAACAACATACTATATATACTTCTCTAGATAGCTTTTTTATCAGTGTCAACGATAGTTATAAATATTCAAATAACAAAGCGTTTAATATAGGAGCCTATTTGTCAACTAGTAATGTGGGTCAAAATTATGAAGATATAAAAGATGAAACAATAAATTATAATGTTGGGTTACCGACTATTGGAGAATTATTTAGCGGTAACGATATAGATTTATCAACAACTGGCTCAAAGACTTTTGTCGATATAAATACGATAGAAAATTCTTCAATATCAGATTATTACTGGTTAATGAATCGTTATAGCGATGATTTAGTTCGAAGAGTAAACAATTTAGGTCATGGAGATGGTGCTGGTCCAGCCAATTCACACGGAATTCGTCCTGTAATTTATTTAAAAAATAACTTAACTTTTACAGGTGGAAATGGTACCGCTCAAAATCCTTATACGTTGGATTAAACGATTATCAAAGCGATAATCGTTTTACTTTTACCATTTTAAATGATATAATTAGACAAATAACAAATAAAATTAATTGGGTGATATTATGAATAAAAAAGTTGTAATTTTAGGTGGAGGAACCGGATTGTCTACCCTACTTCGTGGTTTGAAACAATTTCCTATTGATATAACTGCTGTTGTTGCAGTATCTGATGATGGTAGAAGTACTGGCAAATTAAGGCAAGAATTTAATGTTCCTGCTGTTGGTGATATAAGACAAGTAATTGTTGCTTTATCTGAAACTGAACCATTAGTTCAAAAATTATTAAATTATCGTTTTAAAACCTCTAGTGATTTAAATGGTCATGCTTTGGGTAATTTATTATTGACTGGTTTAATCGAAGTAGCTGGTGATATGTCATCGGGAATTGAATCATTAGGGAAAATATTAAATTTAAAAGGTAAAGTATTACCGCTTACCGAGGATAATGTTGTTTTAATGGCTAAAATGGATGATGATGCTATTATCGAAGGTGAACACAACATTACCGAATATAATGGAAAAATAAAAGAAGTGTTTTATAAAGAAGAACCCCATGTTCTTAATGAGGTTGTTAAAGAAATAGAAACAGCTGATTTAATAATTTTAAGTATGGGTAGTTTATTTACTAGTATATTACCTAATTTAATTTGTAAAGAGATAAAAAAAGCTATCGATAATAGTAAAGCTGAAATTATGTATATTTGTAATATCATGACACAACCTGGGGAAACAGACAAATTTAAGGCTAGTGATCATGTTAATACAATTAACAACTATTTAGGAAATAAAAAGGTATCTATTATTTTAGCTAACAATGGTCCAATAACGAAAAAAATGAAAGAAAAATATGCGAATTTAGAACAAAAAGATCCGGTCGTATTTGATAAACAAAATTTAAAAAACATTTGTAACAAAGTAATTGCTGATAATTTTGTCGCTGTAACAGATGAGACATTAAGACATGATATTATTAAATTAGGTTTCCATATTTATTCATATTTAATGTTTTAGGAGGTATATATGTCCTTTACAAGTGAAGTTAAAAATGAAGTTAGTAAATCAGAAGTTAACGAATTAGAAATAATAGCTGAATTGTCAGCTATTATTTCAACTGGAGCTATAATTGAAAATGATATTAAAATAACCACTGAAAATGCTAGTGTAGCAAGAAGAATTTTTAATTTTGTTAAAGAATTATATAAAATCAATCCTTTGATAACTATTAGAAAAGGTATAAATTATAAAAAAAAGAATTTATATATAATTCAAATTAAAGATAAAAACATTTTATCTTATCTAGGTATAAATGAAAATTCTAAAATTCCTTTAGAATATATAATTGATGATGAAGAATGTTTAAGGGCATATCTAAGAGGTTTATTTTTAATGACGGGTTCAATTAATGATCCTAAAAAATCAAGATATCATTTGGAGTTTTTAGTGGAAAATAAAGAATATGCGGAATTTATCAACGATTCATTAAATAAGTATCAATTAAATAGTAAGGTTTTAAAGAGAGAAACAAAATATATGATCTATATTAAAGAAGCTGAAAAAATAAGTGATTTTTTAAGAATAATTAATGCTTTTAATGCTGTTATGTATTATGAAGATATAAGAATATATCGCGATCATAAAAATATGACTAATCGTCTTAACAATTGTGAACAAGCTAATGTTGATAAAATGATTGAAACTGCTAATAATCAAATCAAAGATATTGAATTGATTAATGATAAAGTTGGATTAGAATTATTAAATGAAAAAGAAGAAATAGTAGCTCAATATCGAATGAAATATAAAGATGTATCAATTCAAGAACTAAGTGAAATCATTTCTTTAGAAACAGGGAAAAAAATAACTAAATCTGGGGTTTATCACCGCTTGAAAAAAATAAGTGAATTAGCTGAAAAATTAAAAAACAATTGTTGAAATTTGTTAAAATATGGAACCATTTTATTTTCCCTTTTTATTATTTTGATTTTATAGTATAATATTTATGGGTGAAATTATGGAGCAAATATTTAAGACATTAACTGAGCTTATTAAAAACCATAATCATATATTGATTATGACTCATAGAAATCCAGATTTTGATGGCATGGGTTCAGCTTTTGGTTTACAACAAATCATTAAAAGTTTCAAAAAAGAAAGTTATATTTGTATAAATAGTAATGAAAAAAATAAAGCTTTAGTAAAAGCTTATAATTTGTTAAAAGAAAATGACGTATATTTTGAGACGGTTTTAAAAACTAAGGTTAACGAATTAATTAATGATGAAACTTTGTTGATTATTTTGGACACTCATAAACAAGAAATGTTAGAGGTTCCAGAACTTGCAAATAAAGTTAAGAATATTGCTTTAATTGATCATCATATTAAAAATAAATCATATATCAAAGATATTACTTTTAGTTATATAAACGCTAATTTGTCGAGTACTGTTGAATTTATGGCCAACTATATTAAATATCTAAATAAGAAAGTTGATCCATTAATAGCAACTTTTATGTTGGCAGGATTAGAAATAGATACAAATAATTTCAGATTAAAAACCACTAGTAAGACCTATGAAGCGGCTTCTTTTTTAACTATACTTGGTGCTGATAACACGTTGAAACAAGAAATTTTACAAGAAAATAAACAAGATTATATTAAAAGAGAAAAATTAATTGAAAATAGTTATATGATTAATGATAGTATGATCTTATGTGTAGCTAATGAAGATTACTATGAAAATAAAGATTTAGCTTATATAGCTCAACAATTACTAGGTTTTGAAAACGTTAAATGTTCATTTGTTATCGGAAAATTAAAGGAAAACTTGATTGGTATCAGTGCTAGGTCGATTGGCGATGTTAACGTTGAAGAAATTATGGAAAAATTAGGTGGCGGTGGACATTTAAATGAAGCTGCAACACAAATCAAAGATAAGACGATTAATGAAGTAAAAAAACAACTTATTGAGACGATTGGAGGATAATATGAAAGTAATTTTTATCAAGGATTTAAAGGGTCAAGGTAAAAAAGGTGATATTAAAGAAGTTAAAGATGGTTACGGCAATAACTTTTTAATAAAAAATGGTTATGCCATTATAGCTAGTCAAGGTAATTTAAAACATTTTGAATCTCAAAAAAATAAAGAGCTATTAGAAGAAAATTTATATATTAAAGAATGTGAAAAGATTAAAGAACAAATAGAAAAATTAACGATTAACATTAAGGTTAAAGTTGGTAAATTAGATAAAGTTTTTGGTAGTGTTAGTACTAAACAAATCGTAACTGAATTAAAAAAGTTAAATTTTGATGTTGATAAAAATAAAATTAAAATTGATGTTCCTTTAACTAGTTTAGGAACGCATATTGTTTTAGTAGAATTGCATAAACAAGTAATAGCAAAATTGAAGATAAATTTAGTAAAGTAGGTGTTTTATGAAAGATAAAATAATACCTCATAGTATTGAAGCTGAGCAATCTGTTTTAGGTTCAATGTTTTTAACTAAATATGCCTTACAAAAAAGCATAGAAAGTTTAAATGAAAATTTATTTTATCTCGATAGTCATAGCAAGATTTTTTCGGTGATGCGGGATTTATCTGAAGCAAATAAACCGATTGACGTTATGACTGTTAGTGAAGAATTAAAAAAAAGAAATTGGTTAAATTTAATCGGTGGTATTGAATATTTAACAGAAGTAGCCAAAAGTGTTCCAACTTCAGCTAATATTGATGAATATATTAGAATAGTAGAAGAAAAAGCTATTTTAAGAAGGTTGATTGATGAAGGAACAGCAATAGTTACTGAGGCATATAACTCAACTAATAGTATTAATGAAATTTTAGATAGTGCTGAAATGAAGATTCTAAATGTTGTAAAAACGAGAAAAGGAACAGAATTTCGCAGTATTCAAGATGTTTTGTTTAAAACACAAGCAGATTTAGAAAAAATTTCTAAAAACAAAGGTGAAATGACAGGAATATCAACTGGTTTTTATAAATTGGATAAAATAACTTCTGGACTACATCCTAATGAACTTATCATTATTGCGGCTCGTCCTGGTATGGGAAAAACTGCTTTCGCGCTTAATTTGGCTACTAATATGGCTATGAATAATAATACAGTAGCTCTATTTAATATGGAAATGAGTGCTGAACAATTAGTTAGTAGAATGTTAGCTTCAGTGGGTCAAATATCAGGTGATAAATTAAAAAACGGAAATTTAAAAAATGAAGATTGGAAAAGAATTAATGAAGCGATTAGCCGTTTAGCCGATACTAAAATGTATATTGACGATACTTCTGGTATGACTATTAGTGAAATAAGGGCAAAATGTCGAAGACTCGCTTCTATGAAAGATGGTTTGGATGTAATTATTATCGACTATTTACAATTGATTCAAGGATCAGATCGTTATAAAGGCAATCGTGTTCAAGAAGTAACTGAAATATCACGTAATTTGAAAACATTAGCAATGGAATTAAAAGTTCCAGTTATTGCTTTATCACAATTATCCCGTAGTGTTGAAGGAAAAGGAAGAAAAGATAACCGTCCTATTTTGAGTGATTTAAGAGAGTCTGGATCAATTGAACAAGATGCTGATATAGTTGCGATGTTGCATAGAGAAGATTATTATGATCGCGAAGCTTTAATTGATGAAAATACTAGTAGGACAACCTTAATTATTGCTAAACATCGTAATGGTCCAGTTACGGATATACCACTAATTTTTAAAACTAATACTAGTACATTTAATTCTGTTGATGAGAGTATAGAAGGTGATTTATGAAAAAAATAGGTCCCATTATAACCTGTTTAATATTGGGAATAGTATTATTTCTTCTTTGTTTTGATTATAGTAAAAATGATTTTCCCAATGAATTATATAATGTTTATTTGGATGGTGAATATTTAGGTGTTATAAATTCTAAAGAAGAATTGGAAAAATATATCAATGCTCAAGCAGATCATTTGATCAATGTTAAAGAAGTCACTAAAACTTATTGTGAAGGTGATCGTAGTTTAGAAGATATCTTTAAAGATGAGGATATAAAACAAATAATAAGTAGTGCTAAAGATGTTAAATATTATGAAAATGAAGGTAAAAAATGTGCTGATGTAATTATCGAAGATGGTGAGACCATTGAAAATGTTTATACTCCCCAAGGACTTAATATCGAAAAAGTTTTAACATATTCTGGTAATGTTAATACGATAGAAGAAGTTTATTCAAAGATTGTTGATTTGAAATCATTTACAATTAAGGGTTATCAGTTTACTATGCATGACGAAGATAAAACATCATATATCTACGTAACAGATAAACAAATCTTTGAAGATGCAGTTAATCAATTAATAGCTACATATGTTGGAAGTGATGACTATAAAGCATATATTGAAGGTAACCAACTAGAAATTGATACGGTAGGATCTTTAATCGAAAATGTTTATATTCAAGAAGATATAACAGTTAAAGAAGAACAAATTCCGATAGATCAAAAAATATATACTGACGCTGATGAATTAGCGCAATTTCTTTTATATGGAGAAAATCCTGTTACTAAAACTTATACAGTTAAAGAAAATGAAATGATTGAAGATATTGCTTTTGTTAATGAAATTAGTAATCAAGAATTTTTAATTTCTAATCCAAAATACAAAGATGAAAATAGCATGATAGCTGTTGGTACACCTGTTTTAATAAAACAAACTGATCCACAGTTAAAAGTTGTAATTGAAAAATTTATTGTTGAAGATAAAGTCAACGAATACAAAACAGTTTATCAATATGATGACACAGAGTATGTAGGATATACTGAAGTTATCCAAGAAGGGGAAGACGGATTAGAAAGAGTAAGCCAAAGACAAAAGATTGTTAATGGAAACATTGAATTTGTCGATCCGGTAAGTAAAGAGACATTAAAAAATAGTGTCGATAGAATCGTCCTTAAAGGAGATAAATATGTTCCAAATGTCGGTGATTTAAGTAACTGGGCTTGGCCTAGTGAAAGTGGTTGGACAATTACTGATAATTATGAGTGGCGTATTCATCCAATTACTGGAGAACGTAAATTCCATCAAGCTATTGACATAGCCGGTACAGGATATAATTCGGCAATTTATGCCGCTAATAATGGTACAGTTATAACAAAAGAATACCACTACTCTTATGGAAACTATATTGTTATTAATCATAATAATGGTTATTATACTTTATATGCTCATATGAATAAATTCTATGATGGAGTTGATGTTGGAACTACAGTTGCTCGTGGACAACAAATTGGTTATGTTGGATCAACCGGATATTCTACTGGACCTCACATTCACTTTGAAGTTTGGAAAGGCTGTCAACATTGTGATATCAGCCCTTGGAGTATATATTAATGAAAATATCTGTTTTGGCTTCTGGTTCCAAAGGAAATTGTACTTATATCGAAACTAATTGTACTAAAACTTTGATAGATATTGGTATGAGTAATTTGTATATTGAAAAAAAATTGATATCATTAGGAATCGATCCTGATGATATCAATAATATTTTTATAACACACACTCATGTTGATCATATAGCTGGATTAAAAGTTTTTGTAAAAAAACATCATCCAACTGTTTTTCTTACACAACTTATGTATAATGAATTAAAAGATGTTATTACTGATTATGTTATTATTGAAGATAAAATTGTAACAGCAGATTTAACAGTTGATTTTTTTAAAACTTCTCATGATGCTTCTGATTCGGTTGGTTATATTTTTAAAAGTGATGATAAAGAATTTGTATATGTAACAGATACTGGTTATATTAATATTAAAAATATCAAAAAAATTACTAATAAAGATTTTTATACATTTGAAAGCAATCATGATATCGAACTATTAATGAATAATCCTAATTATCCTTATCAGACTAAACAAAGAATTTTAGGTGATAAAGGACATTTATCTAATATTCAATGTTTAGATTATTTAAGAAAAATAGTTGGTAACAAAACTAAGTATATTGTTTTAGCTCATCTTTCTGAACAAAACAATCAGCCTAGTTTAGCTTTAGAAAATTTGCAAGGAAAATTAAATGATAATATTAAAATAATGGTTGCAAAACAAAATGAAAATACCGAGTTGATTGAAATATGATTAAAATAATATGTGTTGGAAAATTAAAAGAAAAATATTTAATAGATGCATGTCTAGAATATTTTAAAAGAATTAGTAAGTATACTAAAATAGAAATTGTTGAATTAAAAGATAGTAATATTCTAGAAGAAAAAGAAAGAATTTTAAAACATATTACTAAAGACTACATTATAACTTTAGATATTGAAGGAAATAGTATTGATTCCCCTACTCTAGCTAAAAAAATTGATAATATTTTGATTAATAATCCTAATATCACTTTTATTATAGGTGGTTCAGAAGGATTACATCAAGATATTAAGAAAATTAGTAATTTTAGTTTATCGTTTTCTAAATTAACCTTTCCTCATCAACTTTTTAGAGTTATGTTGTTAGAGCAAATATACCGCAGTTTTAAAATTATAAATAATGAGACATATCATAAATAAAAATCGAACCATAAATGTTCGATTTTTTTTAAAAATTAAAACCAACCAGATACAAATGAACAATTTCCACTGCTATTTTGGAAGGTTGCATTTAAATATCCACCATCTTTATTAACCCATAAGTATTCTTTCGAATATGGTGTTTTTTCGACTAGGATTCCTTCAGCTCCGATTCTGTTTACGAAATCTTCATATTTTAATTCTATTCCATCGTTCAAATCCTTTTCTATATCGTCATATTTATCTAGGTTAACTTTATCATTTTTAAAATTATCTTCCTCAATATAAATTTTAATATATGATTCATCACTTGAATAGTAAGTTACTTCTAGTTCGCTATTGTCGGATAATTTCCAACTATAAGTATTATATTCTTCATCGATTAATTCACCATCAAAGCCAACAATCTTGTTTATTTCTTCGACTGTATCAGTTATTTCAATTTGTTTAATACATTCTGTTGCAACACATAAACCTTTTGTTTCTTGATTTTTAACATAATCAGGTTCATTATTACATCCAGTCAAACTAACAATTGTAAATATTGTTAAAAAAGTATATAAAATTTTATTTTTCATAAATCCTCCTACATTGGTTCTATAACTTCAAAAAGTAATAATAAATAAATAATTATACCCATAGCTAATAAAATACCATTTAATATACAACCAGTTATCGCTAAATTTTTGTATGATTTCATGCTTTTAGCTGCCAAACTAAATCCTAATCCGCTTAAAAAAAGACTAATAAGCAGCGACATACCAATAAAAATAGCGCTAAAGATTCCTCCTGCTCCTATTAAAATTGAGATGATTGCATATTTCTTAGTGTTAGGTAATATTATATTTTTTGTTTCTTGATTTAAGTTATTATTTTGATTAACATTATAATTTGGTTGTTCGTTTTGCAAGGCGTAGCCACAGTTAATACAAAATTTTTCATTATTATTATTTTGTGTCCCACAATTATTGCAAAGCATTTTGTCCTCCTTTTAATATTTTTATTAAATCATCCATACAATTATAAGATTTATAAATGGTGATTTTTTTGTTTTGTTTGATTTTTTGATTGCCCATTATCATATAGTCACAGTTAATTTGAACTTTTTTGTTATTTTCTTTAAAACTATAAATTTTTAATATTTTAAGCACAATAGCTCCAGTTGTTTGATTGGATAATTCTACTATTTTGGCGATAATTTCTGGATTTCTCATAATTTTAGCAGATTTATTTAAAGCATATAAGCTAGCAATTGATCCGATTCCTTTAACAGAATCACCTAAAGTTTGATTAAAATTTTCCAAAATGCTCCCGACTGCCATTCCACCAATAAATAAATCTTCGCCATTGTTTAATTTTTTAACTATATATAAATTGTTGTTTGATATAGCTAATCCAGTTAGTTGTGCTTGAATTTTTCCTCTTTGTTTAATAATATAAAATATAATCACTCCGATAAAAATAAATGTATAAATTAATATAAAATCCTCGTTTGTATCATCTAATAGAATCAACATTAAAAAAAATGTTATCATCATTACTATAACGATTAAAAATATTTGTAAAAGCATTTTCCCAATCGATAGATTATTGCTGGTTTTTTTAGCCTCTTTTTCTGAATAACAAAAAACTCTACTTACAACGTTATTTTCCATCCCACATCTCACCTCCTTATTATTATAATAGCACAATATTATTTAAAAAGCCACTAATAATAGAATATTTTTATACAATATGTATATAATATTAATCTATAATAAGTGAGAAAATATATATGGATGGTGACCATAATGCAATTTGATCCAAAAGATGATCGTTATATTTACGATGTAGTTAGTAAAAATATTAAGTATTTCAGGTTACATAATAATAGTCAATATAGTTCTTATGGCAAAATGACTCAAGAACAGTTAGCTGAGAAATGTGATTTAAGCCATAGTTTAATAAGTAACATAGAATCAGCTAAGGTTCAACAATCTTTTAGTTTGGCTGTTCTTTATCGTATAGCTAGAGTTTTAGAGGTTGATATTAAAGAATTTTTTGTAGAACGAAAATTTTAAATTTTCGTTTTTTATATTAATGTGATATACTTAATATAGAATGGAGGTTTATATGATTGAAACACCACATATAAAATGTAATAAAGAAGATGTATCTGATTTTGTTTTAATGCCTGGTGATCCACTTAGGGCTAAATATATTGCAGAAACATACTTAAAAGATTATAAATTGATTAATTCTGTTCGTAATATGTTAGGATACACAGGCTTTTATAAAAATAGAAAAATAACTATTTTTTCTTCTGGCATGGGTATGCCTAGTATGGGAATTTATTGTTATGAATTATATAAATTTTTTGATGTTAAGTACATTATTAGAATTGGGACTGCCGGTAGTTTTAATGATGATATTGATATTTTAGATATTGTTTTAAGCACTAGTTCTTATACTGAAGGTAATTTTGCTTATAATTTTAATAATATAAAATGTAATGAGAAAAAATCGAGTGATTTTTTGAATAAAAGAATAATGAAAAAAGCTGAAGATTTAAATATGAAAATTAAAATCGGCAGAACATTTTGTGGAGAATGTTTTGATCCTTATCTTGATAATGGTAATGTTTTATTAGAAAGATTACCTAAAGATATTGTTGCTGCTGAAATGGAAGCTTTTTCTTTGTTTTATGTAGCTGATTATTTAAATAAAGAAGCTAGTTGTTTAATGACTATTTCAGATAATATTAAAAAGAAAAAAAATATAACTAGTGAACAACGTCAAACATCATTAGATGAGATGATTAAACTAGCGTTAGAAACAAGTTTGGAGGTAAAATAATGGAATTAATGGAAAAAGCAATTGTAGCTAAAAAAAAATCATATAGTCCCTACTCTCATTTTAAAGTAGGAGCTGCTTTACTTACTTCAGATAATCAAATATATCAGGGATGCAATATAGAAAATGCATCTTATACACCTACTTGTTGCGCAGAAAGAGTTGCTTTTTTTAAAGCTATTAGCGCTGGTAAAAAAGAATTTAAAGCTATTGCTATAAATGGTGATATTCCTTTTTGCTACCCATGTGGAGTATGCCGTCAGGTTATGAAGGAATTTTGTGATGATGATTTTAAAATTTATGTAGGGAATGAAAAAGAAATTAAAGAGTTTACGTTGAAAGAGTTACTACCCTATTCTTTTGATATGGAGAAATAACTATGCACATGTATAATATTATTGAAAAAAAGAAAAACAAACTAGAACTAACTAAAGAAGAAATTGCTTTTTTTGTTAATGGTTATGTCAATGATGAAATTCCTGATTATCAAATGGCTAGTTTACTTATGGCCATAGTTTTAAACGGTATGACTGATAAAGAAATAGTAGCTCTTACTTTAAGTATGGCTAATTCTGGTGATAAACTTAGTTGGAAAGAAAATTCGGTTGATAAGCATTCGACTGGTGGTGTTGGTGATAAAACTACCCTTATTATTGCTCCTATCGTCTCCTGCTTGGGGTGTCAAGTAATTAAAATGAGTGGAAGGGCTTTGGGGTATACTGGTGGTACAATTGATAAATTAGAATCAATTCGCGGTTTTAAAGTACAATTAGATGAGGATACATTAAAACAACAATTAGAAAAACTTAATATAGCTATTATCAGTCAAACTAAGAATATTGCTCCAGCTGATAAAAAGATATATGCTTTAAGAGATGTGACAGCTACGGTTGAAAGTATACCACTAATAGCTTCTAGTATTATGAGTAAAAAAATAGCTAGTGGTGCTAAAAACTTGGTTTTAGATGTTAAAGTTGGCAGTGGTGCTTTTATGAAAAATATTACTGATGCTAGATTATTGGCTAAAACGATGGTGATGATTGGTAAAGAAGCTGGTATCAAAACAGTGGCGGTTTTATCTAATATGGATCAACCATTAGGACAAAATATTGGAAATCAATTAGAAGTTCAAGAAGCTGTTTCATTATTAAATGGTAATGGCCCTTCTGACTTAAGGGAGTTATCTATAACTTTGGCTAGTTATATGGTTAGTATTACCAAAAATATTAATTATGAAGAAGCTTTAAAATTAGTTGTAGAAGTATTACAAAATAAAAAAGCTCTTCAAAAATTTAATGATTTAGTTTCATCGCAAGGTGGTACTTTAGATTTGGATAATAAAGCTAAGTATCAATATAAAGTGTTATCTAATAAAGAAGGTTATATAACAAAAATGGATACTGCTACAATTGGTAAGATTAGTGGCTTGTTAGGAGCGGGAAGATTAGTCAAAGAAGATAAAATTGATTATTATGCAGGAATTATTTTAAATAAAAAAATTAATGATTATGTCTATAAGGGAGATTTATTAGCCACTTTATATACCGATAAAGAAATTGATTTAAGAAATGATTATCTTAATTGTTTAACTTTTTCAAATAAAAAAGTTAATAATAATATAATTTTAGAAGTAATTAGGTGATTATAATGCAAGAGTTAGTAAATATGTTAATTAGTAAAAATAAAACTATAGCGACGATGGAATCTTGTACAGGTGGCGCTTTAGTAAATGAAATAACTAATGCTTTAGATGCTAGTAAAGTTTTAAAATTTAGTGCGATAACTTATAGTAATGAATATAAAATAAAAATGGGTGTTGATAATAAGATTATCGATAAATTTACCGTTTATAGTATAGAAACTGCTAAAGCAATGAGTAAAACGATAAGCAATTTTACTGATTCAAATTATGGAATTGGTATTACTGGTAAATTGAATTGTGTTGATGAAAATAATTTAACAGGTAGTGACAATATGGTTTTTGTAAGTATTTATGATAAAGATAATGACAATTATTATACGATGAGTATCGAAGTTTTAGATCAACCACGAAGTTTAAATAAAAAATTAATTGTCGATAAAATATGTTTATTTTTAAAAAATATTGTATAAATTGACTTTTAAATAACCAATATTAAATAGGTGAGGAAAATGAAAAAATTAATATTGGTTATTTTAGTAATATTAGGTTTTTATATTTTTGCTGGTCATGTTAGTAGTTTGGTTATTCCTCCGGATGCTTTAAGAATTAGAATAATAGCTAATAGTAATAGTGAATATGATCAAAAAATAAAGCAAATTCTTAGAGAAAAAATTCAATATCGAATGTATGAATTATTAAAAAATACCAAAGGTGTTAACGAGGCAAGAAGAATAATAAACAATAACTTAAACAATATTGATACTGAAGTAAAAGAAACTTTACAAAATCTTAATTATGATTTGGATTATAAAATTAACTTTGGATTAAATTACTTTCCTAGTAAGGAATATAAAGGAATTAGTTATGAAGAAGGTTATTATGAATCTTTAGTTATCACTTTAGGAGAAGGAAAAGGGGATAATTGGTGGTGTGTTTTATTTCCACCTTTATGTTTAATTGAAGCTGAAGAAAGTGATGAAGTAGAGTATACTTCTTTCGTCAAAGAGTTATTAGAAAAATATTTATAACTCTTTTATTTTGTTTGATTTTATTATATAATGAATAAGGTGAGATATTGTGGACAAGGTATATGATAATTTATTAAATAGATTAAAAATAAAATATGGTGATGCAATTGTTGTTGGTGTCTCTGGTGGGCCAGATTCTATGGCTTTATTGCATATTTTAGTAAGATTAAAAAAAGCTTTAGATTTACAAATCATCGTAGCTCATGTTAATCATAATACAGGGAGAAAAGGACAATTTGAAGAACAAAAATTTGTTTCTAATTATTGTATGGAAAATAGCTTGGTTTTTGAAACGATGATTATTGAAGAATATGGTGATGATAATTTCCACAATGAAGCAAGAAGCATTAGGTATAATTACTTTTGTACCTTGGCAAAAAAATATCACGCTAAATATGTATTTACAGCGCATCACGCCGATGATTTAATCGAAACAATTTTGATGCGAATTGTAAGAGGCTCTACTTTAAGAGGTTATAGTGGTTTTTCTGAGGTTGTAAAAATGAATGATTATTATATTGTAAGACCTTTAATTCATGTTACTAAAGATGAAATATATGCCTATTTAAATAAATATAATCTCAAATATATGACCGATCAGTCTAATAATAAAGATGTTTATACAAGAAATAGATTTAGAAAATATATTGTTCCTGAATTTAAGAAAGAAGATAAGTTAGTTCATGAAAAATTTTATAAATTTAGTAAAACTTTATTAGAATATAACGATTATATCGATAAACAAGTTAATAAAATATATAATAAGATAGTTCCAGAAAATGTTTTAAATATCGAAGAATTTTTGAAACAGGAACCTTTAATTCAAACTAAAATTATCTATTTAATGCTAGAAAAAAATTATCAAGATGACTTGATGTTATTGACTGATAAACATTGTGAAATAATTCATAATCTAATTTTATCTAAAAAAGCTAATGCCACTTTACATTTGCCAAATAATATTCAAGCTGTTAAATCATATAATAATTTAGAGCTTACCAAGCTAAACATTAAAGATAATATATATGAAATTCAAATTTCTGAATATTTAAATTTACCAAATGGTAAAAATTTAGAAATAGTTAAATCTAGTAAAATTGATGATAATAATATATGTAGGTTAGATTTTTCTTCTGTTAAACCACCTTTATACGTAAGAAATCGTCACGATGGTGATAAAATGACTGTTAAAGGTATGCTTGGAAGAAAGAAAATATCTGATATTTTTATTGAATGTAAAATAGCTACTAAAGATCGCGATTTATGGCCTGTTGTATGTGATGCTGATGATAATATTGTTTGGTTACCAGGTCTTAAAAAATCGAAATTTTGTAAAGAAAAATTAGAAAAGTGTGATATAATACTTAAGTACTATTAAATGAGGAGGTTTATATGAATAAAAAAGACATTAGAAAAAGCTTATTACCGTATTTAGTTTTATTTGTAATAATGCTTGGAATTCTTTATTTCTTTAATATTGCTAATCGTAAAGTAAATCAATTCACATATGATGAATTTATTGATCATATGAACAATAAAGAAATTAAAGAAATTATGATTGTACCAAGAAGTGGTGCGGGTGTTTATGAAATAGAAGGAAAATTAAATAGTTATGGTGAAAGAGAAACTTTTACTTTGAAAGTTCCTTTATCAAATGAAATTATTGCTAAGATATTAGAGGGAGAAGAAAATTATGGCTTTGAGATAACTACTGCTTCTGATCCTGACTCAAGTGCCTTACTACTATTCTTAGTTAATATTTTACCGCTTTTATTATTATTTGGAATTGGTTTTTATTTTGTTAGTAAACAAATGGGTTCAGCTAATAAATCAATGGATTTTGGACGTAGTCGTGCTCGTTTAAATGAACAAAATAATAAGGTAACATTTAAAGATGTTGCTGGTTTGGATGAAGAAAAAGAAGAAGTTGCTGAATTAATCGATTTCTTAAAGAGTCCTAAAAGATTCCAAAAGTTAGGAGCTAGAATTCCTAAAGGTGTATTGTTAGTTGGTCCTCCAGGAACTGGTAAAACTTTATTAGCTCGTGCGGTTGCTGGCGAAGCTAATGTTCCATTTTATTACATAAGTGGTTCAGAGTTTGTTGAATTGTTTGTCGGAGTTGGTGCTTCTCGTGTAAGAGATATGTTTAAACAAGCTAAACATAATGCTCCGTGTTTGATTTTCATCGATGAAATTGATGCAGTCGGACGTCAAAGAGGAGCAGGTCTTGGCGGTGGTCATGATGAAAGAGAACAAACATTAAATCAATTATTAACCGAGATGGATGGTTTTGGTGCTAATGAAGGTATTATCATCATTGCTGCTACTAATAGACCAGACGTTTTAGATCCAGCTTTACTTAGACCAGGTCGTTTTGATAGACAAGTACAAGTTAATTTACCTGACGCTAAAGGTCGTGAAGAAATATTGCAAGTTCATGCTCGTGGCAAAGTGTTTGCTAAATCAGTATCACTTAAAAATATTTCAGAGCGGACTGTTGGATTTAGTGGAGCCGATTTAGAAAATTTACTTAATGAAGCAGCACTACTTGCGGTTAGGAGAAATAAAGAAAGTATTACAATGGCTGAAATCGATGAAGCTCATGACCGTGTTCTAATGGGGCCTGCTAAAAAATCTAAAAAATATACAGAAAACGATAAAAAATTAGTTGCTTACCATGAGGCCGGTCACGCTGTTTTAGGTATTAAATTAGATGGCGCTAATGATGTACAAAAAATAACCATCATTCCTCGTGGTTACGCTGGTGGTTATACGATGATGCTTCCTAAAGAAGAAAGATTTACTGCTACCAAACAAGAATTATTAGAACGCATTATTGGCTTGTTAGGTGGACGTGTTGCTGAAGAATTAGTTTTTGGAGAAATTACAACTGGCGCTCATAATGACTTTGAGCAAGCTACTAAAATAGTTCGTGCTATGGTTACTGAATATGGTATGAGTAGTTTAGGTCCACTTCAATTAGAACAAAATGAAGGTAGTGTTTTCTTAGGTAGAGATTATAACAAATCACGTAACTTCTCTGGTCAAGTTGCTTATGAAATTGATCAAGAAATGCGTAAAATAATGGATGAATGCTATAAAAAAGCTCAAAAAATTATTAAAGAAAATAGAGATTTATTAGATCTAATAGCAAATACTTTAATTACTAAAGAAACTTTAACTAAAGAAGAGATTGATTATTTAGTAGAACATAAACATTTACCAAATGATGAAGAAGATGAAGTTAAAGAAGAAACTTTGGAAGAACTAAAACTTAAAGCCAAAGAATTAAAAATCAAAGGTTATACTAAAATGACTAAAGAGGAATTAAAGGATGCTATTGAAAAAGCTAAAGATTAAAATCTTTAGTTTTTTTTGTCAAGTTTTTTTAAAATTTTTTGGTGTGTTTATTATAGTTTTAATAAGTATGTGGTATTTGACAATAATGATTAAAAAAGAAAATATTTTAGATGCTATTAAGATAGGAAAATATATAAAAATTCTTATTTTTTTTATAAACTTTAAAAAAGTTTCCGTGTGTGTGTAATTTTTATATTGACTATAGTTTAATTGTGTGTTAGACTTAATTTATAGTAAAGGTAATATATTTTACATAAGAGAGGAGTTTTTAAATGAAAAAAGGCTTTACATTAATCGAATTATTGGCCGTAATAATAATACTTGGGATAATAGCATTAATAACTTTTCCAATAGTCGATAATTCAATAAAAAATAGTAAGCAAGCAGCATTAGAAAGAACCGTTGGTAGTATAGAAGAAGCAGCTCATAATTATAGTTCACAAAATAATTTAGGATATCCTGAAGAAGAAAAAGCAATATCATTAGATGAATTAAAAAGTAGTGGTTTTTTGACTTCTGATATAACTAATCCAGTAACCAATGAAGAAATGACAGGATGTGTATTATATAGGTGGGATGAGGCACATAATCAATACGTATTTCGCTATGATGAAGAATGTGACAGTAATGATGATGAAGATGTCGCATTGGTAGGTTCACCAATAGAAGAAAAAGCAAAAGAATTAGTTTATGAAAATAATGCTTGTAAAACAG
>CALVXM010000015.1 GCA_944371305.1 uncultured Bacilli bacterium
TAGTTGTCAACTCTGATGTCACCATTACCGGAGGTAATGGTACTTGGTCGAATCCATACCAGATTTAAAAAGATGATATGAAAAAATAAGTACAAACGGAGTAATGCACACCTTGCCGATTGTAGGGCAAGGTGAGGCAACAGGTTTGGGTGTAAGAATATACGTAGTTCTAACGCTTGGAACGTGAACAACAATGGTAACGCCAACAACAATTCGGTTACGAATACGAACGGCTTGCGTGCAGATTCCTTTTAAACTTAATTTATATGATTAAGGTTGTATAAAACAAGGATTTGTTACAATTCTTATTCCCTAGGGTAACCTAAAAATATTATTGATATGGCAACAAGAATAAAAGTGGTTTAGTAGAGAAATCGAAAAATCGCTTTTTCAATAGTTAAAATAAGTTAGAAAATCGGTTTTAATACTTGATTTTTTTTTTACTAAAAAGACAATTTATATTTTTTATTATTTACCACTATCTAATTAGAATAAAATGTGATAAAATAGTATTTGTAGAAAAATGGTGATGTTATGGGTAAAGTAATAGCTTTAGTTAACCAAAAAGGTGGAGTAGGTAAAACTACTACTAGTATTAATTTATCAGCATCTTTAGGTGTTTTAGGTAAAAAAGTTTTATTGGTTGATTTAGATAGTCAAGGCAATAGCACAACAGGGGTTGGTATCAGTAAAAGCTCTCATGAGAAAACTGTTTATGATTTAATTGTCGATAAAGCAACATTAGATGAAGTAATTATTAAAACAAAGTTTAAAAATTTATATATAATGCCTGCTTCTATCAATTTAGCAGGTGCTGATATTGAATTAATGGAAAAAAGTCGAGTAGATCATAGTTTTAATAAATCAAGTCAATTAAAAAAATATTTAGATATAGCTAAAGAGAAGTTTGATTTTATTATCATAGATTGCCCACCATCTTTGGGTATTTTAACAACTAACGCTTTAGCTGCTGCTAATTCTGTTATTATTCCTGTTCAATGTGAATTTTTTGCTTTAGAAGGTATAACCCAATTATTACACTCTATTTTATTGATTCAAAAGGATTTAAATCCGACTTTGGATATAGAGGGTGTATTACTTACGATGTTAGATTCAAGAACTATTCTAGGTTTAGAGGTTGTAGAAGAGATAAAAGCTTATTTTAAAGAAAAGGTATATGATACAATAATTCCTCGTCTAATTAAAATATCAGAAGCGCCAAGTCATGGTAAACCAATTTTAGCTTATGATCCTAAAAATAGAGGAACAGTTGCGTATCTTAATTTAGCTAAAGAGGTGATTGATCACAATGGAAACTAAAAAAAGGGCTTTAGGCCGAGGATTAGAACAGTTATTTAACAGTGAGAATTTGGATTTCAATAGTTTTGAAAAACAAATTTATGAAACAACTACAAGCGATGAGATAATCGAGTTAAATGTTGATGAAATAAGACCTAATCCTTATCAACCAAGAAAAATTTTTAATGATGAATCTTTAAGAGAATTAGCAGAATCAATTAAGATAAATGGTGTTTTTCAACCAATTATTGTAAAAAAGAGTATCAAAGGTTATGATTTGATAGCTGGTGAACGAAGATTAAGAGCTTCAAAATTGGCTGGTAAACAGACTATTCCTGCAATTATTAGAGATTTTTCTGATCAACAAATGATTGAAATTGCTTTACTTGAAAATCTACAAAGGGAAAATTTAAATGTCATTGAAGAAGCTTTAGCTTATAAATCAATGATTGAGAAATTAAATTTAACGCAGGATGAATTAAGTAACAAAGTAAGTAAAAGTAGAAGTCATATTACTAATATTTTAGGTTTACTTAGATTGCCTAGTGAAATTCAGAAAATGCTAGTTAATAACCAATTAACTATGGGACATGCTAGGGTTTTAAGTAAATTAGAAAACGAAGAAAAAATGTTAGAATATGCGAAGATGATTGTGGAAAATAAATTACCAGTTAGAGAGACTGAGGTAATAACTATTGATGAAGAAAGGAAAAATAAAATTAAAAAACCAGTTAAAGAAGTAAACAAGGATTATAAATATGTAGAAGATTTATTACGTGATAAACTAGATACTAAAGTTAAAGTTAAAGATAAAAAAATTGAAATTAATTTTACTAATGTGGCTGATTTGAATAGAATATTAGAAATTTTAAGCGTTAAAGAATAGGTGTGGTTAGATGGAGAAATTATTGGAAACAATCTTATCAATCAAAGTTATAGGTCCAGTTATAACAGTTATTATAATGTTTATAATCTATAAAATACTTAAAAGGATTATTAAAAAAATATTTAGTTTTAAAACAAGTAAAATAAAAGAAAAGAAACAGTTAACTTTAATGAAGTTTTTTATTAATATTGCTAGGGTGATTTGTTTTATAATAGCAATTGTTATTATTTTAGGAATATTTGGCGTTAATACAGCAGCATTAGTTACATCTTTAGGGGCCATAACTGTTGTTTTAGGATTAGCTCTACAAGATGTTTTAAAAGATTTTATTTCTGGTATTGCTTTTATTTTTGAGGATAGTTATAATGTTGGTGATTGGGTTACAATTAATGGTTTTAAAGGTGAAGTTATAAGTCTTGGTACTAAAACAACAAGAGTAAAAGCTTACGAAGGAGACGTTTTAATTATTAATAATGCTCGTATTACCGAAGTTATAAATCATACATCAGCTAATTCCTTGGCTATTGTTGATGTTAATGTTTCCTATGAAGAAGATATATCTAGGGTTGAAAAAGTATTGAATGAATTATGTTTAGAATTAAAAAATAAATTAACTACTTTAAAAGGAGAAATTGAATTATTAGGAATTGAAAAATTAGATAGTAGTTCAGTAGTTTTTAGAATAACTGCTGAAGTAGAGTCTGGTTCTCAATATAATGTTCAAAGAGAAATAAGAAAACAAGTTAAGCTAAAACTTGATAAAAATAATATAACAATACCTTATAATCAATTGGTGGTTCATAATGAAAGAGTATAAATTAGGAAGTATCGTAATGATGAAAAAAGCTCATCCTTGTGGTAGTAATGAATTTGAAATTACGAGAGTTGGCGCTGATATAAAAATAAAATGTTGTAAATGTGGACATACTATTATGTTGCCACGAATAGAATTTAATCGAAAAATAAAAAAAATTATTAATTTTTAGGAGGAATCATGACCAAAAAAGTAAAAAAACGAAAGTTATTGTCTCCCATAATAACAATGTTAATATTGATTGTTGTTGCTTTAATTGTCAGTAGTTTATTTGCTATTTTTAATGTTGATGGAACTCAAACAACAATTGAAAATGGTATATTAGAAAATTCAATAATTGTTGTTAGAAATATATTTTCTAAGGAAGGATTGTCACATTTTTTTAGTAATGTCATCACTAATTTTAATTTATTACAACCATTTGTTTTGATATTATTATCGTTAATGGCAATCAGTGTTGCTAAAGAAAGTGGTTTATTAAAGCATTTATTTAGCCCTTTAAAAAAATTACGGTCTAATGTTTTAACATTTATTGTTATCTTTATTAGTGTAATAGCATCGATTATTGGAGACTATAGTTATATTATTTTAATTCCTTTGGTCGCAATTTTATATCAGTATATTAATAAGAGTCCTATTCTTGGAATAATAACTGTATTTTTAGGAATAACCTTGGGATATGGAACGGGATTATTTTATAATTATAATGATTATGCTTTAGGAATGTTAACTGAAGCTGCAGCCATTATCGATGTTGATTCGACATATCATTTTAGTTTATATTCTAATCTTTACATTATGATTGCAAGTACTTTTGCTATTAGTTTTCTATTAACTTGGCTAGTTGAAAAATTTTTGAGTAAAAAAGTGACTAGTACTACTAAATATGAAGATGAAATATTGACTTCTGGCAAAGCTTTAACAGGAAGTATTATTGCTTTGTTAATTTGCTTAGCAGGTATAGTTTTAATGATTCTGCCTAATGGCATTTTGTTAGATTCCACTCAAACTCATTATGTAGCTAAATTATTTAGTCCGACTTCACCGTTTAATTTATCATTTATGTTTTTATTCTTAATAGTTATAGCAATAATAAGTTTAGTTTATGGATTTATAAGTAAAAATTTTAAAAACAATCATGATTTTAGTTGGGCATTTACTAAAGATTTAAACAATATTGGTTACTTGTTTATTTTAATGTTTTTATCATCAATTTTGATTGGTATTATTGATTGGACTAATTTGGGGGTGGTTGTCGCAAGTAAATTAGTTGATTTAATTAGTTTGTTTGACTTCACCGGTATAATTTTAATAGTAATATCTTTTATCTTTATAATTGTAATGAGCATATTGATTCCGGGAAGTATTGAGAAATGGGCTTTAATATCACCAGTTTTAGTACCATTATTTATGCGAGGTAATTTAACTCCTGATTTTGCGCAGTTCGTTTTTAAAGCAGCTGATAGTGTTGGTAAAGTAATAACACCTTTATTCATATTTTTCATAATTACAGTTGGCTTTATTCAAAAGTACAATACTAATGAAAATAAGATAACATTATTTAATACGATGAAATTAATTTGGCCAATTGTTCTTATGATGATTATTATGTGGTTATTAATTTTAATTGTTTGGTATGTAGCTGGACTACCACTTGGTTTGGGTACTTTGGCAACAATGTAAACTCTACTTTTTGTAGAGTTTTAATATATTAAACTTTTGAATTGATTAATATTTAATAAGATGATATACTATATTAGTATTTTGAAGAGGTGAATTTATGTCATTGACTGCAGGTATAGTAGGTCTTCCTAATGTCGGGAAAAGTACTTTGTTTAATGCAATAACTAAAAAAAATATTTTAGCTGCTAATTATCCTTTTGCAACGATCGAACCAAATGTGGGTGTAGTAATAGTACCAGATAAACGATTAGATTTTTTAAATAATTTGTATCAACCTAAAAGTTTAGTACCGACCACCTTCGAATTTACTGATATAGCTGGTTTAGTTAGTGGCGCATCGCATGGTGAGGGATTAGGTAATAAGTTTTTATCTCATATTAGAGAAGTTGATGCGATTGTTGAAGTAGTTAGATGTTTTGATGATAAGAACATTATTCATGTTGAAGAGACAATTGATCCAATTAGAGATATAGAAATTATTAATGTTGAATTAGTATTAGCCGATTTAGAAGTTGTGGAAAATAGATTAAATAGAATTGGTAAAAAAGCGGTTATGTCAAAGGATAAAGAAAGTTTAAAAGAAGTTGAAATTTTAAACAAAATAAAAGAAAGTTTACTTAAAAACTTTCCAATTAGAAGAATGGATTTAGATGAAGATGAATTAAAAATAATTAAACCATTTAATTTTTTGACTTTAAAGCCAATTATATATATGGCCAATGTTAGTGAAGAAGATTTACTTGATAAAAATAATCCTCATGTTATAAAAGTTGAAGGTTATGCTGAAGCTGAAAATGCTAAGGTGATTAAAGTGTGCGCTAAGATAGAATCAGAACTAAGTGATTTATCCGAAGAAGAAAAAATGTTATTTTTAAATGACTTAGGGATAGAAGAAAGTGGTTTGGATAAATTAATTAAAGCAACCTATTCATTATTAGGATTACAAACTTTTTTTACAGCAGGATCTGATGAAGTAAGAGCTTGGACATTCAAAAAAGGGATGAAAGCACCAGAATGTGCAGGAATTATTCATACTGATTTTGAAAAAGGGTTTATTAGAGCTGAAGTGTTTAGTTATTATGCATTAGAAAAATATGGTGATGAAAAAGCTGTTAAAGAAGCTGGAAAAGTGAGACTTGAAGGCAAAGATTATTTGATGCAAGATGGCGATATTTGTTATTTTAGATTTAATGTTTAAGAATGATTGTGAAAAACAAATCTAAAATAAGCAAAACTGAAAGAATATAAGTAAAATATTTAGGTATTTTACTTATTATTTTATCTAGTAAAGGTTTTAGAATATATATTAAAATAAGACTTGAAACTCCCCATATTAAGGCCATTTCTAAGGCTGCATATTTGCCAATGTTAAATTTATAATTAGAATAATCCCAAAATGTATAATTAAATAACCATTCTATTAAGTAGCCACCAATTGCTTCAATAATTGATAAAATTAATGCTGATAGTAAAAATAATAAAGTTCCTTTACCTATTTTATTTAATTTAATTTTATCAATTAGTTTATGAATCAATAAAATTATTAAAACACCAATTCCGTAAACTGGTGTCCACCACCCAAATAAAATTCCACTTTCGCCATTGGAATAAACAAAGCTTTCTACAATGTGACCAATAATTGAAAAAACGAAAAAGTAATTTAAATAAAACATATTCTCACCAATATTATTGTGGATAAATGCATTAATAATATACTTAAAGTTCATAACCGATTTTTTTTAAAATAAAATTAATAATATAAAACTATTTACAAAATGTAATTAGTTTGTTATAATCTAAGGCGAGTAAATTATTTACTCCTTGCTTTTATTAATTAAAAGCCAATAGTCCATAAGGAGGTGTGAAAATGCGTAAATATGAAATTATGTTTATAGCTAGACCAACTTTATCTGAAGAAGAAAAGAAAAATGTGATTGCTAAATTTTCTAAGATTTTGACAGATAATAAAGCTATTATAACAAGTGAAAAAGATATGGGACAAAGAGAATTAGCTTATGAAATCAAAGATTTTAAATCTGGTTTTTACTATGTTATTACTTTAGAAGCTAATGATGATGTAGCTATTAGTGAGTTTGATCGACAAGCTAGAAATACATCTGATATCGTTCGTCATTTGATTACTAAAATCGAAGACTAAGGAGGATTTATGAATAAAGTTTTATTGGTAGGTAGATTAACTGCTAAACCAGAATTAAGATATACTAATTCGAATATACCATATACTCGTTTTTCTGTAGCGGTAGATGGTGTTCCTAGTGCCGATGGTGAAAGAAGAACAGATTTCATCAACACAGTTGCTTGGAGAAAACAAGCCGAAAATATTTGTCAATATTTAAATAAGGGTAGCTTGGTATCTGTTGAAGGAAGAATTCAAACTGGAAGTTATACAGATAAAGATGGTAATAAGAGATATACGACTGATGTATCAGCTGATAATGTTAGATTCTTAGAATCTAAGGCTCAATCCGAAGCAAGAGCTGCTACACCATATGATTTCCAACAACCATCTAACGATATTAATATCGATAATGATCCTTTTGCTGATTTTGGTGATAGTGTATCAATCGATGATAATTTTTTAGATTAAGGAGGAATTATGGCAGAATTTTATCGTAAAAAGAAAAAAGTATGTCAAATGTGTGCTGGTAAAGACGTTGATTATAAAGACGTTGAAACCATTAAAAGATATATAAGCAATGAAAAAGGTAAGATTTTACCTAGAAGAATTACTGGAGCATGCGCTAAACATCAAAGACATATTGCTAATGAAATTAAAAAAGCTCGTTTTATGGCTTTAATACCATTCACAAAATAGTGAATGGTTTTTATATATTCTTAATATTTTCATTTATAATATTAACGGCTTTTTTAATTGATTGGATATTATCATTTACAATATGATTATTACTGCTATTACTAGTATTACTATTACTATTACTATAATTATTAATAACTTGTTGTTGGCTAGCGCTAGTTTCTAAAACCTGTCCAATCATCATGAACCAATTACCAACTGAGTTTTGCTCAGCTGGAGTTAGATTATCAATTAATAATAATCCAATAATAAAAGCACTAGTTGTATAACTATAAGGGTCAATTTTTGCTAAAAATTCCATAATATCACTAATATATTATATGACAAAAAAAATAATATATTTTTTTGATAAAATATGGTAGAATATAAACAATAAATTTGGGATGGAGATTTTATGAAAGATATAGTTTACTTAGATTTAAAAACTTTAGATGATAAAAAATTATTTATAAGACCTAAACGTTTTATCGATGTGAAAAAAGAATTAATCGAGTTTCTAAAAGGAGAAAGACATTTATGTACTAAAACATTTGCTAAAACGGTTATGTTCTCTCACGAGTTAAAGGCAAATAATCAAATAGAAGGATATGGCGATGATGTAGAATTAATAAAAGAAGTGATTGCAAGGACAAAAGATATTCAAGATAAAGATAAAAGACAAAGAATTTTAAATTTATATCATGGCTATAATTATATTTTAAAAAATAAAGAAATTAATTCAGAAACTTTAAAAAAGTTATATAATATCTTAAGTAAAGATTTATTAAAAGAAAGAGATTTGTCTAGAATGGGTGAATATTATCGAACGGCACCTGTTTATATTTTAAAACATGGTCGTTTAGATGTTGAACCTGATCAAGGTGTAAAAGCTAACGAGATTGAAAAATATATGATAGATTATTTTAATTTTTTAAATAATGAAATAGATGGAGATATTACTGATGAATATATCAAAAGTCAAATTTTACACTATTATTTTGTCTATATCCATCCCTATTTTGATGTTAATGGAAGAACTAGTCGTACTTTAAGTATGTGGTATTTGATTAATAAAAAAAGTTATCCTTATATTATTTTCAACCGTGGGATTAGTTTTAAAGATAGTGAATATACTAGCGTTATTGAAGATGTGAAAGCTTTTCATGATTTATCATATTTTATCGATTATATGTTAAGAACTGTTAAAATTGAGTTAGAAAAAGAGTATGTTATGCAAATAGAAGCTAATTTAGCTAGTGATAAATTAAGTGGTATCGATTATCAAACTTTACTTTATTTTTTGACGATGAAAGGATGTAAATCGGTTCTAGATTTTGTTAATATGTATAATAAATTTAATGATAAGAAAAAAGTTAAAGAAATTTATGAGACAATGATTGTTCCATTATTAGATAAAGGAATTTTAGATATCGAAAGAAAAACTCAAAAAAATATGTTTAATGATCATAATAATGTTGTTTTAAAACTACGTAATACTAAAGAAATTTCTCGGGATAAAGTTAAAAGATTAGTTTTATAAGAAGGTGGATATATGAAAAAACCAGAATTGCTATCGCCGGTTGGTAATTTTGAAAGCTTAAAAGCAGCTATTTTAGCTGGATGCGACGCTGTTTACTTAGGGGGAAAATTATTTGGTGCTAGAGCATTTTCTAATAATTTTACTGATGACGAATTGGTAGAAGCGATTAAATATGCCCATTTATTTGATGTCAAAGTTTATGTTACTGTCAATACATTAATTTATGAAAATGAAGTTTCTAAATTAATGAATTATGTTGATTTTTTATATAAAAATAACGTTGATGCTTTAATCATTCAAGATATTGGCATGATGGATTTAATTAGAAAAACTTATCCTTTGCTAGAACTTCATGCTTCAACTCAAATGCATATCCATAATTTAGAAGGCGTTAAATTAGTTGAAAAATTAGGTTTAAAACGAGTTGTTTTAGCAAGAGAAACATCAATTGATTTAATAAAAAAAATTAAAGAAAACACTAATATTGAATTGGAAATATTTATTCATGGTGCATTATGTATTAGTTACTCTGGGCAATGTTTATTTAGCAGTTTAATAGGTAATCGTAGTGGTAATAGAGGAAGCTGTGCTGGTAGTTGCAGACAGAAATATAATTTAATCGTTAACAATAGAAAAGTAAATGAAGAAAATTATTTGTTAAGCAGTAAAGATTTATGTAGTTTAGAAAATATTGGAAAATTAATTGATATCGGTGTTGATAGTTTAAAAATTGAAGGTAGAATGAAATCACCTAGTTACGTTTATTTAGTAACTAAATTATACCGAAAAGCTATCGATTCATATTTAGAATGTGGAAAAGTTAATATAGATTTAGAAGATTTAAATGACTTGAAAAAAGTTTTTAATCGTAATTATACCAAAGGTTTTTTATTTAATGAATTTGATATTGTAAATAGTTATCGTCCAAATCATCTTGGAATAGAAGTTGGAAAGGTAATAAAATCCAAAAATAATTATATAAGTATTATGTTGACAGATGATTTAAATATCAATGATGGAATTAGATTTGTTGAGGATGATGTCGGTTTTGTAGTAACTTCTATTTTTAAAGACAAAAAAAGAATTGACCACGCTAAAAAAGGAGAAATTATTGAAATTTATTCTAAAGAAAAAATTAGAGGTACTAAAGTTGTTAAAACGACAGATTATTTAGTTGACAAAAGAATTAATAAATTATTAAAACAAACTAGGAAAATAAAAATTGATGGTTACTTAGAAGCAAGGTTAAACCAACCACTTTTTTTAAAAATTAATGATGGTACTAATAAGGTTATCGTAACTGGCAATATTGTGGAAAAGTCAATTACTAGTCCAATTAGTAGTGACAGAATAAAAGAACAATTAAATAAATTAGGAAATACAATTTATGAATTCGCTAATTTAGAATTAATAAATGATAGAAATATTTTCATTTCAATTAAAGAATTGAATGATTTAAAAAATAAAGCTATTAATTTGTTGAACGAAAAAAGGTTATATAAAAATAATTATTTGAAGAAAGAATATAAAATAGAAGTTCCTGATTTTCAAAAAGAGAGAAATTATAATGTTTTAGTAGCAGATTTAAAAACTTATAAAAATATCAAAGAAAATAATTATAAATATATTTATATGGATAATGATTTGTATAATCAAATTAACGATACAAGAAAAGTTTTAAAATTGAATCGGGTTTTAGAAAGTCATCAAAACTATGATTGTAAATTACTCATTGGAGAACTGGGCAGCTTGGGTTATCAAGATATAATGACTGATTTCTCATTAAATATCACTAATTCTTATGCTGTCGCTTTTTTACATAGTTTAAATGTGAAACAAGTGACTTTATCCTATGAATTAACTGATACACAAATTAAAGATTTGATTGATGGTTATATAAATCGTTATCATAAACAACCTAATTTAGAATTAATTGTTTATGGAAAAGAAGAAGCTATGATTTCAAAGTATAATATTAATAAAAAACATAATGTTGATAAATCATTTTTGGAAGATCGATTTAAAAATAAATATCCGGTTATCATTAAAGATGGATTGATGTATATTTATAATTATAAAATAAGAAATTTAAATAACCATAATAAATATTTTGAAATGGGAATTAATAATTTAAGATATAATTTAGATTGTACCGATTGATACAATCTTTTTTTGATTTACTTTTTTTATGATATAAGTTATAATATATTTATAAAAGTAACTAAGGGTGATTTAATGAAATTGCATAAAAAATTATTGAGTTTTATTTTGATATTTGTTTTTTTGGTATCAACTATAACTATTGCTGAAGGCACAACTACCGGAGAAGGTGGAACGGTTGAGGGTGATTATGAAGGAGATCAAGGAGATACTAATTTTGGTGAGGGTGGTAAAAATAATTCATATCCTGACCCTAGTGTATCAGGAATAAGAGTTTCTTTTGTTAGAGCAGATGGAACCAATTTAGCTAGTCATGATTATGTTTTTGATGACCATTATGATTCAGTAACAACAGGAACTTATCAAAATAATTATAAAAAAGTTAAAATTGCAACTAAAAAATGCAATAAAGCTGCTTTAGTATCAGGCAAATGTATTTTAACTTGGGATTCAGGAAAAGAAATGTCTAAAGTAAGTGCGTCCAAACTAAGTGAATTTCAAAAATATTTTACCGTAACTAATGATAAAGGAGAAACTTACACTTTTCCTGTTAATTTAGATTCACCAGTTAAATCAAAAAATTATTCTGGTATTTTTGATGGTTTATTTGAAAGTAACAATTCTTCTCTTTC
Organism: uncultured Bacilli bacterium; assembly: GCA_944371305.1. GTDB lineage: Bacteria > Bacillota_I > Bacilli_A > RF39 > UBA660 > Faecisoma. The sequence continues at coordinate 11,830 of CALVXM010000015.1, forward strand.
TCATGAAAAGTACAATGAATACATTACGATATTGTTTAACAATATGCTAAAAGATTATGGAATTGGAAGTATTGCAGATTATAAAGTATCGGGTGAAAAGGCTGGGCTATATGATTTATTTATGGTTTTTGAGCCAATTACTGTTTTAACAATTCAAAATGAGATGTATTTTGGAACTTTCTATGAATTAGCTCAAATAGCAGTTAATTCAAAAGGTGGCGATTATAAAGGTTGTACAAATGCCGCTTGTGACTTAACATCAATTGTTTTACGTCAACTTCCATGCGCTTCATATTTAAATGGAAGTCTTTACGATGATTTAAAGGAAGCTGGATCAACAATCTTGATTAAATCTTTTTCTAATAATTCTTACTTTAACAATAGTATTAAGATAATATATGATAATGCTAAAAATACTTGTCTTAGGGCTGGTGATTCATTCAAAGATGAGCAGATAACTGGTGATTACGGAATCGGTATGGGTGTTGTTTGGTTAAGCGTTTATTTGCCTGATCAAGAAAATTATACTTGTAATGAGATAAAGGAAATTGTTAATTGGGAAGGTAGTTTATCTAAAACCTTTGACCGATTATACAAAAATGGTGGTGTCCAAGCAATCTACAATAACTATAAAAAAACATCATATTATCCTAATGGTTACTTTACTTTTAGGGATGACAATAATGAACTGATAGAGGTTGATTTAAAATGGTTTGTCAATGAATGTACTTGCTATGGTATGTATGATTATTATAATAATACAGTTTTAGAACAATATCTAAATGATTCTGAAACACAATTTTTATTAAATGAACTTTCTAAAACATTTGGTAGTAGTAATTGGTATCAACCACCTAGTTTGTTTGAATCTAAAAGTTGGGTTATTAATTCCAAAATAACAGCTAATAAATTTTTTCAATATAATAATGAGAACAAAATTTATGCGGAGTCAAGAGGATTAACATGGACACCGGTTAGTTCAGAGAAATATCATGATGTTTTAAAATGTGGAGTCAATGAAACTTATTGGTGTGATGAATTTGATAACTTTTATGAACAAATGAGGAAAAATAATTCTACTTTAAGTAGTTATCCTACTATTAGTACTATTAAAGATTCTTCGCCGGATGTTATTATTGAAAACTATAAAGATCAATTAGAAACAGTAATGCAAGCTTATAATTTAAAATATTTCCCGGCAACTGGTTTTATGTGGACAGTTAATGATCAAGGTGATAATAACTATTCTTACATTAAAAATTGTATTGGTGATAATAAAGCTTCTTGTGAAATGATTAAAAGCTTTTATTCATCAAATAATTTGAATCTTGATGCGATGTCTTGCGAAAAACTAAGGAATTTTAATTTTTCTGCTTATAATAAAACTTATGGCACTTCGATCGATGGTAATTGGTATGTTACTAATTGTGGTTGTAGTACAGTTAATTCTTATAATTGCACACCTCTTTATGATTTAGGAACTTGTTTAACTGGCGATGAACTTTTATATAAAGATTCATCTAACGGGATAGTAAGTAACGAGTATTGGGAAAAATGTGTATTTAATGACTATGGTAAATACGAAACAAATGTTCATAAATTTTCTAATAAAAATTCTTCTTTAAGTTATTTTGAAAAGAATTTGGGTAGTGAATATTGTGAAGTATATTGCATCGAAGATGTTATGGCTTCTTTTTCTAGTAGTAATATCAATGTCGAAGCAGGAAGAAGATTTAATTTTGGTTATAGCTATATATCTGGTAGCCGTACTTGCAAAACTAAATCAGTTGATTGGGACAAATTTGAAGAAGATATCGATAAAGTAAATGAAGATATTGAAAAAAAATACGATGAGTGGCAAGAAGAAATAGAACATGGTGGCTCAGCTTCAAGTATTAATCTTAAGAAAAAAGCTTATGAAGAAGCTAAAAAAGAAGCTTCAAATATCGTTGATAATATGAAAAAATGTTATACTTGGGATTCTAATGATATTTACAACACCAATCCTAAAGCAAGTATTGTTTATAGTGAACCAGTAAATTATTCATATAGTGATGAATTATCTAAAACAACGACTTATGGAAATGTGGTTGATTCTTCTAATTGTAAAGATGAGAAGATAGATATAATTAATTGTGATAGTGGTATTTGTAAGACAGAAAAAACAACGTTAGAAAAATGTGATTATGTTATGAAAACAAGATCTGCTAAAACTACCTTCACTTTAAAACCTGGTGTTTATCGCTATGTATTAAAAAGTAATCATTTATCATTTCATGCTAATCAATTAGGTAATTACATTAATGGTCCTTTTACTAATAATTATATTGATTTAGGCTTTTCTAATTTACCAGTTTCTTATTCTACTCCTGATGGATTATATGGTATTATGCATGATAAAGGTCAGTTAGATATTAATTATTCTAATATTGGTCATGTATCAAACGGGTCAAAGACAATTGTCGATAACATTTTATCAGCTTCATCTACTAATACATCTAAATATGGTAAATGGGAATGCGAATTTAATGTTTTTTCTGGATTATTCCCAGAAGATCCTGACACACCAGGAGGTAAGCCAGGTGGTGATCCTGATAAAAATCCAAATAATAAAAGTGATATTAATTTAATTTACCGTCCGATTGATTTATCTAGACCTTTTCCTGACATTGATGCTAGTGACCGTGAAACTGGTTCCAATTGGTGTACTAAAAATGGTGATTGTTCTACTAATAATGCTATTGTCAGAAAGTATATAATTAATAATCGAAATGTTAATGGCTTTGAATTATATAATGAAGAACCGATGTATACTTTTATATTGACACCAGCTATTGTTAATGAGATAAGAAAATATAATGATGAAAATAGTTATACTTCCTATACTGGAACTTTAAATGGTCAAAGTTTTGATTATAAATGTCAAGAAAAAACTGGTAAGGCTTGTATAAGTGATTATCTAACTCATATCATTAATATCACAAAAGCAAAAGAACAACCAGGCGTTTGTGTTGATGATAAATTCCGTAGCTACAATGATCCAGATAATTTTGAATCATGTAGATATTAAAGCCAAAGAATAAAATTTTTGATATTGGAGAATATCCATAAATTAGTGGCGTAGGACAAGATTATGAAATATTAAAAAACAAAAAATTAGTTTCTAATATAGGATTGCCAACAATAGGAGAGATGTTTTCGGGAAATGATTTAGATTTGGGAGAGAGTAAAAATTTTGTTAATGCAAATTTTATTGAAAACCATAATATTGCTATTTCTCAATGGACGATGAATCCACATAGTTCTACACTAGTGCGAGTAGTTAGATCTGATGGATATGTTATTTATGGAAATCAAAGTGAAGAAGGTAGCATTAGACCAGTTATATTTTTAAAAAATAACTTGACATTCACAGGAGGAAATGGAACTGCTTAAAAGCCATATGAGTTACAATAAAATTATATATTTAGCATGGATTTCAAAAAAAACAAAACGGTTTTATAGATAATATCTAAAAATCGTTTTTAATTTTATAAAAACTTTCCATTAAAATTAATAAAAAAGTATTGCATTTCATATAGTTTTATTGTATAATTTTGAATGTGTGGCTTGCTGTGATGTGTGAGGTTGCCGATACACCAGGTTAAGTTGAGGCAAATTTAAAAGGATATCGGGTTATTTACACGGAGTATGTCTATACGTGATATAGGCGAAGGGAGGATATTATGTCTAAAGAAAAAATTCGTATCAGATTGAAAGCGTTTGAACATAAGTCATTAGATAAGGCTTGCGCTAAAATAGTGGAAACAGTTAAAAGAACTGGCGGCGAAGTGTCTGGACCAATTCCATTACCAACTGAAATCGAAAAAATAACTATTCTAAGAGCTGTTCACAAAGATAAAGATAGTCGTGAACAATTCGAAAAAAGAACACACAAAAGACTAATTGATATCAAAAACCCAAGTAAGGAAACTATTGAGGCTTTAACTCATTTAGATATTCCAAGTGGTGTTGATATTCAAATTAAAATGTAGGAGGAGAAAATATGAAAGGAATCTTAGGTCGTAAAATTGGAATGACGCAAGTATTTACAAATTCTGGCAAATTGATTCCAGTAACTGTTATTTCTGTTGAACCAAATATTGTTACACAAATTAAAACAAAAGAAAATGATGGTTATGAAGCAATTCAATTAGGATTTGATACAAAACGTGAAAAGTTAGCGACTAAAGCTTCTATTGGGCATACCAATAAAGCAAACACTACACCTAAGCGCTTCTTTAAAGAAATTAAAGGTGTAGATATCAACAATTATTCTTTAGGTCAAGAAATCAAAGTTGATATTTTTGAAACGGGAGAAGTTGTTGATGTAACAGGAACTACTAAAGGTAAGGGGTTCCAAGGTGTTATTAAAAGACACAATCAATCAAGAGGCCCTATGGGACATGGTTCACATTACCACAGAGGTCCAGGTTCAATGGGAACAATGAGACCAATGCGTGTATTTAAAGGTAAAAAATTACCAGGACACATGGGTACTTTAACTGTTACAATTCAAAATTTAGAAATCGTAGCTGTTGATTTAGAAAATAATTGTTTATTAGTAAAAGGAAATGTTCCTGGCGCTAAAAATAGTTTAGTAATAATTAAATCTGCAGTTAAAGCTAATGGAAAAATTAAAGATCATGAAGAATTAATATCTTATGAAATTGCAGAAGAAGTTCAAGAAGAAAAAGCGAACTTAGAACCTGCCGAAGAAAACGCTGAAAGCGAGGAGGCATAATATGGAAAAATTACAAATTTTAAATACTAAGGGTGAAAAAGTTAGCGACATTAAATTAAACAAAGAACTTTGGGGAATTGAACCAAATGATGCTGTTTTATATGATGCATTAAGATTGGCAAGAAATAATTTCAGACAAGGAACTGCTGATACTAAAACCAGAAGTGAAGTATCAGGTGGTGGGAGAAAACCTTGGAGACAAAAAGGTACAGGACGTGCAAGACAAGGATCAACTAGAGCTCCACATTGGCCAGGAGGCGGAATTGTCTTTGGACCACATCCAAGAAGTTATGCTATCAAGATGAATCGCAAAGAACGTCGTTTAGCTTTAAAATCAGCTTTAGCTTATAAAGCAATTGAAAGTAAATTAATTGTTGTTGATAAAATTGAAGTATCAAACAAAACAAAAGATTTTAAAGAAGTATTAAATAATTTGAAAGTAGATAAAAAAGTTTTAGTTGTTGTTGATGAATTAGATGAAAATTTAATTTTAAGCAGTAGAAACTTAAAAAATGTATTATTATTATCAGTTGATGAAATTAATACTTATGATGTTGTATATGCTGATACAATGATTATTACTGAATCTGCTGTTAAAAAATTAGAGGAGGTGCTTGTTTAATGCAAAATTATAGAGACATTATCAAAGGCCCAATCATGACTGAAAAATCAAGCGACTTGGCTAAAACTCAAAATACTATTACATTTAGTGTTGATCCAAAAGCAAATAAAACACAAATTAAACAAGCAATTGAAAAAATCTTCAACGTTAAAGTTGAAAGTGTAAACACTGTAAATGTAAGACCAAGAAAAAAAAGAGTTGGTAAATATACAGGTTATACAAGTAAAGTAAAAAAAGCTATTGTTAAATTAAAAGATGGAAGTTCAATTGAACTAAACTAATAAGGAGGAAACTATGGCAGTTAGAACATATAAAGCAATGACTAATGGAACTCGTGGCATGTCAACTATTGTTAACGATGAAATTACTAAAACAACTCCAGAAAAGTCATTGACTGTTACCTTAACTAAAAAAGGTGGACGTAATAACCAAGGTAAAATAACTGTTAGACATCGTGGCGGTGGAGCTAAAAGAAAATATCGTATCATCGATTTTAAAAGAAATAAAGATGGTGTTATCGGTAAAGTGGCTTCAATCGAATACGATCCAAACAGAACTGCAAATATTGCATTAATAAATTATGCCGATGGTGAAAAAAGATATATTATTGCTCCTAAAGGATTAAAAGTAGGTAATGTTATTGAATCAGGTGAAAATGCTGATATCAAAGTTGGTAACAATTTACCACTTAATAAAATTCCTGAAGGAACAATGGTTCATAATGTTGAATTACAAGCTGGTAAAGGTGGACAATTAGCTCGTTCAGCAGGTAGTTCAGTACAAATTTTAGGATTTGAAGGAAAATATGCTTTACTTAGACTTACTAGTGGTGAAGTAAGAAAAGTAATCTCTACTAATAGAGCTACAATCGGTGAAGTAGGAAACGAAGATCACGAATTAGTAAATATTGGTAAAGCAGGTAGAACTAGACATATGGGAATTAAACCAACTGTTCGTGGATCTGTTATGAACCCTAATGATCACCCACACGGTGGTGGTGAAGGTCGTGCGCCAATTGGACGTAAAGGACCAGTTACACCTTGGGGTAAACCAGCACTTGGTTACAAAACTCGTAAAAATAAAAAAGCAAGCGACAAACTTATTGTACGTCGTCGTAAAAAATAATTGAAAGGATTGATTAGATGGCAAGAAGTCTAAAAAAAGGTCCTTTCGTTGATGAAAGCTTAATGAAAAAAGTTAAAGCTGTTAACGAAAGTGGCAAAAAAGAAGTTATAAAAACATGGTCTCGCCGTTCAACAATTTATCCTGAATTTATTGGACACACATTTGCTGTTCATAATGGTAAAGAATTTATTCCTGTTTATGTAACAGAAGATATGGTTGGACATAAATTAGGAGAATTCTCACCAACACGTAAATTTGGTGGTCACGGTGAAGATAAAGGTAAAAAATAATTACCAAGAAGGGAGAGTAACAAATGGAAGCAAGAGCTATCGCTAAAAATGTAAGAATAGCCCCTCGTAAAGCTCGTTTGGTTATAGATTTAATTCGTGGCAAAAGCGTAACAGAAGCTGATATTATTTTAAGCAATTTAAATAAAGAAGCAGCTCGTTTAATTAGAAAAGTTTTAACTAGTGCTACTGCTAATGCTACTAATAATTTAGGACTAAAACAAGAAGAATTAATAGTAAAAGAAGCCTATATTAATGAAGGCTTAGTAATGAAAAGAATGAAATTTGGTTCTCGTGGACATGTCGATCCTATAAAGAAGAGAACTAGCCACATTACAATCGTTGTAAGTGATAATAAGTAAAGAAAGGTGGGAAAAACATGGGTCAAAAAGTTAGTCCAATCGGACTTCGTATCGGCGTTAATAAAACTTGGGAATCTACATGGTATGCAGGTAATAAAGATTTTTCTAAATATCTATTAAATGATAACAAAATTCGTAAGTATTTAGCTAAAAAATTAAAAGATGCTGCTGTAGCTAATGTTTTAATTGAAAGAACTGCCAAAAAGACCGATGTAATTATCAATACTGCTAAACCAGGTGTCGTAATCGGCCATGGTGGTGAAGAAATTGAAAAATTAAAAAAAGAATTAAGTAAATTAGTTGATGAAGATATTCAAATTTCTATTATGGAAATTAAAAAACCTGATTTGGTTGCGGCTTTAGTGGCTGAAAATATTGCTCATCAAATTGAAAACCGTGTTTCATTTAGAATTGCCCAAAAAAGAGCAATTAGAAATGTAATGAAAGCCGGAGCTAAAGGAATTAAAACTGCTGTATCAGGACGTTTAGGTGGAGCAGATATGGCAAGAACTGAAGGATATACTGAAGGTGTAATTCCTCTACATACATTAAGAGCTGATGTTGATTACGCACATAAAGAAGCTGATACAACTTATGGAAAAATCGGTGTTAAAGTATGGATTTATAAAGGTGAAATTTTAAAAGGATCTACAGATAAGGGAGGTATGAAAGATGGCCGTAATACCAAAAAGAACTAAATATCGCCGTCCTCATAGATTACCTTATGATGGATTAGCTAAAGGTAATACTGAGTTACACTTTGGTGAATATGGATTACAAGCAATGGAAGGTGCTTGGATTACACAACAACAAATTGAAGCAGCTCGTGTTGCTATGACTCGTTATATGAAACGTGGTGGGAAAGTATGGATTAATATTTTTCCTCATCTATCATTAACTAAAATACCTTTAGAAACTCGTATGGGTAAAGGTAAAGGTCAACCAGAAGTATGGGTTGCTGTTGTTAAGAAAAATAAAATTTTATTTGAAATTGCTGGTGTTTCAGAAGATGTTGCTAGAGAAGCATTAAGACTTGCTATGCACAAATTACCAATTAAATGTAAATTTGTAAAAAAGGATGGTGAAAAACGTGAAAACTAAAGATATTAGAGAAATGTCAACTGAGGAATTAAACAAAAAAATAGCTGAATATAAAGAAGAATTATTTAATTTACGTTTTAGCCAAGCAACTGGAAATCTTGAAAAACCTTCAAGAATTAAAGAATTAAGAAAGTTAGTCGCAAAGATGAAAACTATCATCCGTGAACGCGAACTAAATGACTAGGAGGTAATTTATGGAAAAAAGATATGAATTGATTGGTAAAGTTGTAAGTAATGCAAGTGATAAAACCATTACAGTATTAGTTGAAACACATAAAAGAGATAGCAAATATGGGAAACGTGTTAAGTATTCTAAAAAATATGCTGCACATGATCCAAAAAACGAAGCAGTCGTTGGCGATACTGTTCGTATACAAGAGACTAGACCATTATCAAAAACTAAACGTTATCGCTTAGTTGAAGTGGTAGAAAAAGCAATTATTCTTTAATTGTTTAAGCATAAGGAGGATTAATTATGATTCAACAAGAAAGTCGTCTTAAAGTTGCTGATAACTCAGGAGCAAGAGAAGTATCTGTAATTAGAGTTTTGGGAGGAAGCAAAGTTAAGACTGGTAATATTGGTGATATAATTGTTGCAACTGTAAAAAAAGCAACTCCTAACGGAACGGTAGCTAAAGGAAAAGTCGTTAAAGCTGTTGTCGTTAGAAGCAAGTCTGGCGTAAGACGTGAAGATGGTTCATATATCAAATTTGATGATAATGCTTGCGTTATTATTAAAGATGATAAAAGTCCAATTGGAACACGTGTTTTCGGTCCAGTAGCACGTGAGTTGCGTGATAGAGATTTCATGAAAATTGTATCACTAGCTAAAGAAGTGTTATAGGAGGAAACTATGAAATTAAAAACAGGAGATAAAGTAGTTGTTATCGCCGGAAAGAGTAAAGGTAAAGAAGGAACTATTATCAGTGTTTTAAAAAACGAAAATAAAGTAGTTGTCGAAGGCGCTAATATGATTAAAAAACATATTAAACCAAACGGCCAACAATCAGGATCAATCGTTGAAAAAGAAGCACCTATTCATGCTTCAAATGTTATGATATTAGATCCAAAAACAAAAAAACCTACTCGCATAGGCCATACTACCAATAAAACAGGAAAAAAAGTTAGAGTTGCTAAAAAATCTAACACAAATCTTGATTAAGGAAGGAGGGTATTATGAACCGCCTAAAAGAGAAATATAATAATGAAATTGTTAAAGAATTACAAAATAAATATAACTATAAAAGTGTTATGGAAGTTCCAAAATTAGATAAAATCGTAGTTAATATGGGTGTTGGAGATGCTTCACACAACAGTAAAATGTTAGAAGCTGCTATGAAAGATCTAGAAATCATTACTGGTCAAAAACCAGTTGCTACTAAAGCTAAAAAGGCAATCGCAGGTTTCAAATTAAGAGAAGGTCAACCTATCGGTTGTAAAGTGACTTTACGTGGTGAAAACATGTATAATTTCTTAGATAAGTTAATTAGTATTACCTTACCTCGTGTTAGAGATTTTAGAGGTTTATCTAACAAATCTTTCGATGGTCGTGGTAACTACACATTAGGTTTAACTGAACAATTAATATTCTCTGAAATTAATTATGATGATGTTGTAAAAGTAAGAGGTATGGATATCGTATTTGTTACTACAGCTAAAACTAATGAAGAAGCTCATGATCTATTAAAAGGTTTTGGAATGCCATTCAAAAAATAGGAGGAGATTATGGCTAAAAAAAGCATGATTATTAAAGCTAGTCGTAAACCAAAATACAAAGTTCGCGAATACACAAGATGTAGTATTTGTGGAAGACCACATGCTGTACTTAAAAAATATGGAATTTGTAGAATTTGTTTTAGAGAATTAGCTTACAAAGGACAAATACCAGGTGTTAAAAAATCAAGTTGGTAAGAAAAGGAGGATTATATGGTAACAGATCCAATCGCAGATATGCTAACACGCATTCGTAATGCAAATGCTATGCGATATAAAGAAGTTGAAATACCTTCATCTAGAGTAAAAGTTGAAATAGCAAATATTTTAAAAGAAGAAGGATTTATCAACGATTATAAAATTAAGAAAAATAATGTTCAAGATGTTATCATTCTTAGTTTAAAATATAATAACAAAGAAAGAGTTATTACAGGATTGAAAAGAATATCTAAACCAGGTTTAAGAGTTTATGCTAAAGCGGAAGAAATTCCAAGAGTATTAAATGGTTTAGGTATTGCTATTATATCTACATCAAAAGGAATTATGACAGGAAAAAATGCTAAAGCTGCTAATTTAGGTGGCGAAGTTTTAGCTTACATTTGGTAGAAAGGAATGAAATTATGAGTCGTATAGGAAATAGAGTTTTAACCCTTCCTAATAACGTAACTTTAACAGTTGATAATAATATAGTAACAGTTAAAGGACCAAAAGGTGAACTTTCTACTGAAATCAATAAACATATAACTGTTGAAGTTAATGATCAAGAAGTAGTTATCAAAAGAGATAACGATAATTACAAAAACTTTCACGGTACTGCTAACGCTAATATCAAAAATATGATAGTTGGTGTAACTGAAGGTTTTGAAAAAAAATTAGAAGCAGTTGGCGTAGGTTATCGTTTTGCTTTAAAAGGTAACGACTTAGTCGTAACTGCTGGTTTCTCTCATCCAGTTGAAGTTAAAGTTCCAGAAGGAATTAAATTAGAAGTTCCAAGTAATACAGAATTATTTGTAAGAGGTGCTGATAAACAACTAGTTGGAGAATTTGCAGCTAATATTCGTAAAATAAGACAACCAGAACCATATAAGGGTAAGGGAATTCGTTATAGCGATGAACATATTATCCGCAAGGTTGGTAAGAAAGCTGCTTAATTTTAGATAAAAGGAGACGTTGAAATGATTAAAAAAGAATCAAGAAATGTTACTCGTCTTGCTAGACACAATCGTGTTAGAAATAAAGTATCAGGTACTGCTGATTGTCCAAGATTAAATGTGTTTAGAAGTAATAGTAATATTTTTGCTCAAATCATTGATGATACTAAAGGTGTAACTTTGGTTAGTGCTTCTTCAATCGATAAAGAACTAAAATTAGAAAATGGTTCTAATATTGAAGCAGCTACTAAAGTTGGTGAACTTTTGGCTAAAAGAGCTAAAAAATTAAAAATCACTAAAGTTACATTCGATAGAGGTGGATACCTTTATCATGGACGTGTAAAAGCTTTAGCTGAAGCAGCACGTGCAAATGGATTAGAATTTTAAGGAGGGAATTATGGAGAAAACTAGAAGAGAACCACGCCCAAAACAATTTGATGAAGAAATTATCAATATTGGTCGCGTTACTAAAGTAACTAAAGGTGGTCGTCATTTCCGTTTTTCTGCTACTGTTGCCGTAGGTGATCGTAAAGGTCGCGTTGGAATTGGAACTGGTAAAGCTAACGAAGTACCAGATGCAATCAAAAAAGCTGTAGCAGCAGCAACTAAAAACGTAACTAAAGTATCAGTTGTTAATGACACAATCCCACATGAAGCAACTGGTGTACAAGGTGCAAGCAAAATTATGTTAAAGCCTGCTTGTGAAGGTACAGGAGTTAAAGCTGGTGGAGCAGTAAGAGCTGTTTTGGAACTAGCTGGAATTAAAAATATTTTATCAAAATCACTTGGATCTAATACTAAAGTTAATATGGCTTATGCTACATTAAAAGCTTTAAAATCACAAAAAACAGTTGAAGAAGTTGCTAAATTAAGAGGAAAATCTAAAGAGGAGATAATGCAATAATGAAATTACATACAATGCAACCTAACGAAGGTGCTACAACAGTAAGAAAACGTGTTGGTCGTGGTACTAGTAGTGGATTAGGTAAAACTAGTGGTAAAGGTCATAAAGGTCAAAATGCTCGTTCAGGTGGAGGAGTAAGACCAGGTTTTGAAGGTGGACAATTACCTTTATTCCGTCGATTACCAAAAAGAGGATTTTCTAATGCTAGATTTAAAACTAGATATGCAACTATTAATTTAAGTGATTTGAATAAATTTGAAGATGGAGCAGTTGTTACTCCAGAATTATTAAAAGAAATGGGATTAGTTAAAAATCAATTAGATGGTATTAAAGTATTAGGGGAAGGCAAATTAGAAAAGAAATTAGTTGTTAGAGCTCATAAATTTTCTAGTAGTGCCCAAAGAGAAATAGAGAGCCTTGGTGGAAAAATAGAGGTGATGTAAGATGTTTGCAACTATTAAGCAAATATTTAATCCTAAAAACAAAGATATTCAAAAAAGAATATTATTCACTTTAGCTTGTTTGTTTGTCTTTGTCTTAGGTAAAGCAATTATCGTTCCTGGTATTGATAAATATTCATTAGGAGTTAGTCAATTAGGCTTTTTAGAGCTTATTAATGTTATGGGTGGTGGTGCTTTAGAGCAATTTTCAATTTTTGCTTTAGGTGTTATGCCTTATATTACTGCTTCAATTATCATCCAAATATTAGCTATGGATATTATTCCGTATTTATCAGAGTTAAAAAAACAAGGTGGTACTGGTCGTAATCAATTAAACAAAATAACGAGAATTACTGGTATTGCTTTAGCTTTTGTTCAAGGATATATATATTCATTTGCTTTTCTAGGTGATGCAGGAACAGGAATTTTAAATATTGATTATTTACAATTCGCTTTAGTTTTAACAGCTGGAACATCTTTGTTACTATGGATAGGTGATCAAATTACTGCTAAGGGTATCGGTAATGGTATATCATTAATTATCATGGCTGGTATCATATCAAGTATGCCAACGATGTTTGCAACTGCTTTTCAAGCTTTGACTAGTAATAGTTCAATAACAGGAATTTTATTATTTGTTTTATATGTTATTGTTTATGTTGCTATTATTTTAGGCGTTGTTTATGTCGAAGGTGCTGAAAGAAGAATTAATGTTCAATATGCTAATAAATCTAATAACACATTTGGTGGAAAACAAAATTATATTCCATTTAAGTTAAATTCTTCAGGTGTTATGCCAGTAATTTTCTCATCAGCTTTAATATCTATTCCATCATTTTTAGCTACCTTTATTAAAAAAGAAGCATTCACTAATTTTGTTAATCAATATTTATCGATGACAAGTCCTGTTGGATTTTCCATTTATATCATTTTGATTTTCGTATTTGCTTATTTTTATACATTTATGCAAATTAAACCAAGTGAAATGAGTGAAAATTTAAATAAAAATGGTGGTTATATACCTGGCATTAGACCTGGTAAGGAAACAACTAATTATATTAGTGATGTAATCGCTAGAATTACTATAGTTGGAGCTTTATTCTTAGCGATATTAGCTGGAATTCCAGTTATATTTGGTTTAGTTTCCGGGCTACCAAGTAGTGTCACTATTGGTGGTACTGGATTGTTAATCGTAGTTGGTGTCGCGCTAGAAACATATAAACAATTAGAAAGTCAACTACAAAGTAGAAGTTATAGAAAAGGAAGAAGATAATGCAAGATATAATTTTAATAGCCCCTCCTGCAGCAGGAAAAGGGACTCAAGCAAAATTATTGTCTTCAAAATATCAAATACCTCACATTTCTACGGGAGATTTGTTAAGATCAGCAGCCAATGCACAAAGTGAGTTGGGTGATATAATAAGAAAGACAATGGAAAGTGGCGGGCTTGTTACTGACGACATTGTACTTAAACTTTTAGAAGAAAGACTAACTAAAGATGACTGTCAAAATGGTTGTATTTTAGATGGTTTTCCTAGAAACATTGCTCAAGCTGAAAGTTATTTAAAATTACTTGAAAAGTTAAATAGACCGCTTGGCGATATAATTTATTTAGATGCTAATAAAGAAATAACTAAAAAAAGAATTATTGGTAGATTATCTTGCCCAACTTGTGGTGCTGTATACAACGATCAAATCGATGATAATAAACCAAAAAAATTTGGTACTTGTGATATATGTAATGGGCCTTTAAGTAAAAGAGCTGATGACAACGAAGAAACTTTTGAAAAAAGGTATAAAACATATATGGAAGAAACATATCCATTACTTAACTATTTTGCCAACAAAGGACATTTATTTACTGTTGGTAGTGGCATAAGTAAGGAAAGAACATTTAATGAAATTGAAAAGATTATTAATCGAGGAAGAATATGATTAAATCAAGTGAAGAAATTGAATTATTAAGGATAGCTGGTAAAATAGTTGGTGATACTCATAATTATCTAAAACCATATATTAAACCGGGTATTACCACTAATGAATTAAATAAATTAGCTCATGATTTTATAATAAGTCAAGGAGCTACCCCTTCATTTTTAAATTATGATGGTTTTCCAGCATCTATTTGTACTTCGATTAATGAAGAAGTAGTTCATGGCATACCGAGTGATAGAGTATTGCAAGATGGCGATATTATTTCAATTGATATCGGTGCTTGCTATAAAGGGTATCATGGAGATTCTGCTTGGAGTTATCCTGTTGGAACTATTGATGAAGATAAGAAATATCTATTAGAGCATACCGAACAAGCTTTATATGAAGGTTTAAGTATGGTTAAACCAGGCAATAAAATTGGCGATATTGGTTATGCTGTGGAAAAGTATGCTTTAGCTTATAAATTAGGTGTAGTTAAGGAATTAGTTGGTCATGGTGTAGGCAAACATTTACACGAAACACCAGATGTTCCAAATTATGGTAATAAAAATACTGGTATGACTTTAAGAAAAGGTATGGTTATTGCTATTGAACCAATGCTTAATTTAGGAAGCGCTGATATTTATATTTTAGATGACGATTGGACTATCATTACAGCAGATGATAAACCATCCGCCCATTTTGAACATACAGTTTTAGTAACTAAAGATGGGTATGAAATCTTAACAAAGAGGTGATAAAATGGCTAATAATGATGTTATAGAAGTTGAAGGTAAAGTAATTGATGTTTTACCTCGTAACGAATATAGGATTGAATTAGAAAACAAACATACTGTAATTGCTCGCGTTTCTGGTAAAATCCGAATGAATAAAATTCGCATTTTAACAGGTGATACAGTAGTTGTTGAACTTTCACCATATGATTTAACACGCGGGCGTATAACTTACCGAAAATAGTAGGAGGGAATATTATGAAAATAAGACCATCAGTCAAAAAAATTTGTGATAAATGTAAAATAATTAGACGTAAGGGAAAAGTATATGTAATATGCTCTAACCCTAAACATAAACAAAGACAAGGTTAATAGGAGGTGTTTATATGGCACGTATTAAAGGTGTAGATATACCAAATAATAAAAGAATTGAAATCGCATTAACTTATATTTATGGAATTGGTAGAAGTTTATCAAACCAAATTTTAAAGGATGCTAATGTTGATATTAATAAAAGAGCTGGACAATTAGATACTGATGAATTAGCGAGAATTCGTGATGAAGTTAATAAATATACTACTGAAGGTGATTTAAGACGTGAAGTAAGTATGAATATTAAAACTAAAATGGAAATTAACAGTTATCAAGGAACTCGTCATAAAAAAGGTCTACCTGTAAGAGGACAAAGAACAAATAGAAATGCTCGTACTCGTAAAGGTAAAGGAAAAGTAGTAGCTAATAAGAAAAAATAGACTTTAAAAGGAGGTTAAATTATGGCTTATAAAGCAAGAAAAAGAAAAGTTAAAAAGAACGTCCCAGAAGGGAAAGCATATATTCATTCAACTTTTAATAATACAATTGTTTCAATAAGTGATATGGATGGGAACGTAATTAGTTGGGCTTCAGCTGGAACTTTAGGTTTCAAAGGAAGTAAAAAATCTACTCCGTTTGCTGCTGGTATGTCAGCTGAAGCTGCCGGTCGTGCAGCAGCAGATATGGGTATGAAAAAAGTAGAAGTTTATGTTAAAGGATTGGGTTCAGGAAGAGAAACAGCTATTAGATCATTGCAAACAGCTGGATTAGAAATCACATCTATTTCTGATGTAACACCAATTCCTCACAACGGATGCCGTCCACCAAAACGTCCAAGAGGATAATTAAAAGGAGGATTAATAGATGCTAAAATTTGAAAAACCAACATATAAAATAACTGAATATGTTGAAAATAATAATTATGGAAAATTTGAACTCGAACCACTTGAAAGAGGTTTTGGTACTACTTTAGGTAATGCTTTAAGAAGAGTAATGTTATCTAGTATGCCAGGTAGTGCGATTGTCGCTGTTAAAATTGACGGTGTTATGCATGAATTTCAAACTATCGATGGTGTGGTCGAGGATGTAACAACAATTATATTAAATCTAAAAAGTATCGTAATTAAAAATAATACCGAAGAAGATAAGGTATTACATTTACACGCTGATAGTGAAGGTGAAGTTAAGGCTGGAGATATTGAAACTGATGCTGACGTTGAAATAATCAATAAAGATCAAGTAATTGCTACTTTAGCCAAAGGTGGTAAACTTGATATGGAACTTGTTGTTAGTAACGGTCGTGGGTATGTTCCAGGTAGTGAAAATAAAAAATATATTGAAAATAATAAAATTGGTTATATTCCAATTGATGCTTTATATTCACCAATCGAAAGAATCAGTTATGAAGTCGATACTGCTCGTGTTGGGCAAGATGCTAATTATGATAAATTAATTTTAAATGTTTATACTAATGGATCTTTAAGACCAGAAGAAGCTATTGCTTTAGGATCTAAGATTTTAATTGAACATTTAAATGTATTACTTGATTTAAGTGATATTGCTGATATGACCGGTATCATGACAGCAAAACAAGAAGATAGTAAACTTAAAAAATTAGAAACTCCAATCGAGGATTTAGATTTTTCAGTAAGAGCATTTAATTGTTTAAAAAGAGCTAATATTAATACTTTAGGTGATTTGACAGCAAAATCAGAACTTGAAATGATGAAAATCCGTAATTTAGGTAAAAAATCATTAAAAGAAGTTATTGATAAGATTAAAGGCATGGGACTTAGATTCCGTGATGAAGACTAGGAGGTAAATTATGGCTTATAGAAAATTAGGTCGCACTAATAAACATAGAAGAAGTATGCTAGCTAATTTAACTAAAGACTTAATTATGAATGAAAAAATTACAACAACTGAAACAAGAGCTAAAGAAGTTCGTAAGTTTGTTGACAAAATGATTTCATATGGTAAAAAAGGAACTTTAGTATCACGTAGACAAGCATTAGCATTTTTACATAACGATAATGAAGCAGTTAAAAAAGTTTTTGATGTTTTAGTACCACGCTATGCAAATCGTAATGGCGGATATACTAGAATTTTAAAACTTGATGAACGTCGTGGTGATGATGCTTTAATGGTTATTTTAGAATTAGTTGAGGAAGATGCCAAATAGGTGTCTTTTTTTGGTGTCTAAAATTTAAAATTATTTTCTTTTTCTGTAAACTTTTTTTTAAAAGTTTTCGTGTGTGTGTAATTTTTATATTGACTATAG
>CALVXM010000016.1 GCA_944371305.1 uncultured Bacilli bacterium
TCTCCTTATTTTTATTATATCAAAAAGAAAAGTAGATCACTTTCTTTTTATGTGTCTACTTTTACTTTATCACTTCATTAAACAAATTTAATCTTCTTTTTTATGATTCATTTTTAATAAATTAAGCCTGTAACTGCTTTTTTTCTAAACAAATCATTTGTCTTAATAATGATTTGATTTATAGAATATTGATTTTTTGTTAAAAGATAATATCTGTTTTTAATTTCATCAATTATATAATAAGTAAAACCAATATTATTTATTTCACTATTATTATCAATAATGTATTGAAGTTTATTTATAACCTCTAAATAACTATTATTCTTTAAATCTGAAAATGCAATTTTAATAAATGCTTCCTTACAGCCTGAATATATACTTTCAAATTTATTATCCTTAAAACTAGGATCAAAACTAAGCATAAAAATATTACTTATAATGTCTAAACAATTTATGTTATCTACTTCACATAAAGCATTTTTAAATGTATTTTGAAAATCATTTTTGCCATCTAATGTTTGCATTTTCTGTTTCAATAATTCATAGTATTTCATTAATCCCCATATGTTATTAGACTTAATCAAATATTTTAAATATATGTTTCTTTGATATTCAATTTTTGAATACTTACATTTTTGTATTATGTATTCAATTAAGAAATTTTTATCTATTTTATAAATTCCAGATATAAAACAATTTCTTGTATCAAAATCAACAATATCAAGTATATTATCTTTAATAAAACTAATAGAGCAATATTTTAAAACATATTCAATTATCTCTTGTTTTTCATAATATTTATTTTTTTTATTTATTAAATATTTTTTTAAAAAAGGAAACAAATCACTTATATCATTTTTAATACAATATGTAATATGATTTTTTAATACATCACCATGCATATTTTTTGTTTTTATATTTTCGATAATTCTTTTTTTTACTTTATATTCTGGAACTGAGTCAATTATATACTGAATGCCTAATGCCTGGTGATCAATATTTCCCCAATCAAAACTAAGCATATCCAAAAGTACACTTTCTGGATATTTTAAATTTAACTTATATCTCATAAACCATAAATAAATACTCAAATATGATGTAGTATATTGTCCATTTCTAGAGTACTTAATTGCATTCCTATATGAAATTTTAGGTAAATTATTTAAACATATATTTTGAATTATTTCTCTTTGTTCCTTAGAAACATTTATCTCGTTTTCATATATTAATACGTTATATGATTCTATTAATATAAAATAATCCCAGTCAATTTTTTTAATATCTTCAATTAAGATATAATCACTTTTCTTCCTGAATCTTCCTAAGAAATCTGCTATATAATTGTATTTATCATTATTTTCATAATATTCTTCTCTAATAGTTTTTAAATCAGATTTTTCTATTCTAGATTTATCTTTTAAATTAAATTGTGATAAATATTCATATAAATTATCTATAAATTTTTCTTTATTAAAAATAGAATTAAAATAATCTTGTATACTCTTTCCTTTTATACTTTTTAAATTACCACTATTTTTTCTTTTTTCTATAAAATTTAAACCAGTTCTTTCATAATATAAATCATTTAATTTTATATAATTTATATCATTTGAATCACTATAACTAGCCAACATTTTATATGCAATTTCATCAGTAAAATATTTTGCATTGTATTTTTTATAAAAATAATCAAGGCATTCATCATCTGTCAAATAATTAATACTATAGTAATCTTGATTAGTATCTTCTAAAAACTGTTTGAAAAAATCTAATCTAATATCGTTCTTATCCAAATATTCAATTATTATTTTCAACTCTCTATGTAGAAATTTTTTATCTATAATTTTATAAAATTTATAAAATAATTCTAATTTTTCTGTTTTTTCTATTAATAAACTTTCTATTGATTCACATATATTTTTTATTATTTCTTCAGACAAGATACTACTATTATGAACATCTTTAATCTCATCAACTTTACTTAGCAAAATATTTAGCAATTCTTTTTTATTTATATGCAAAAAAACTTGATTAAACTCCAAATGTTCATCCATTAAATCAACTTCATCATCATTATCCCAGCTACTTGAATATTTTATTTTAGAATTTTCTATTCGATTTAATAACACAGAAATATTATTCATGTTTACTTCATTTTTATTTAAATAGTAATAATACGAAGCCCTTAAATATGAATCTTCTATATCCGAATTATATTTAATTATATTAATAAACTCATCATCATTTATCATATGATTTTTTGATAAAATATTTAAAGCAATTCTTTTTTGTGAAGTGTTATATTTATTACAATATAGTATTTCAACAAGTGGTTCTTTCACAACATTGACATTTTCAATTATATTAAATTGTTCAATAAGATTTAATGCATTAAATATAATTGTGTAATGATTATTATAATTTAATTTGGTAATTAAAAATTCTATAATTTCATTACAATAAATAAAATTTGCAAATCTATCATTATAATAAATATTATTTGGCAACCATATCCTTTTATTTTCATAAATTGCAAATGTTTTTTTAAATAAATCTATCCTTTTTTCTTTATCAATCTTATCTTTTTCTAAATAAAATATAAAATTAGGATATATATACAATAACCAATTAATAAAATCAATATCAAACTTTTTACTAATCATCAAAACAACAATATTCATCCAATTTGGATTAAATGTTACGCAATCATAAGTTATAATTTCTTTTATTTTTTCAGTATCCAATTCTAAAAGTTTTTCAGCAGCTAAATATTCATAATAATTATTATGTATAAATCTAAATTTATCATTTTCATTTTTCCAAATACTCAAATAATTTAACAAATTTCTATCCTCTGTATTTGGTATCATACTGTTTAATTCGTTTATATCCAAGTTGTTTTTTCCCAACATTGCCATACTAAATGCTATCATTTTCAACATATTAAATATCTTATCTTTAACAGAAATCAAGTCTTTTGTCGTCTTATACTTGCTTACATCAGCATAGAATAATTCATCTATTATTTTTGGAATTATTTCTTCCCTATTTGGTAATTCCTTATGTATGGAATAATATCTTATTAAAAAATCTGCATAAAATGGATTCGATATAATATAATTTAGTTCGTTTCTTCTTATATTCAATTGAAAATTATCATAATTTGCACAATAATATTTACATATTTCTTTTATATTTTCTTCGTTAAAATCAACCAAATAATATGCCCTAAAATCATTAATTGATTCATAAAAATTACTTCTTGTTGTTATTATTATTTTAATATTCCTATATTGATTAGAAAAACTTTGAATTTTTTTTATAAAAATATCTTTGAAATCATTTTTTATTTCATCAAAACCATCTAATATAAAAGTTACTAACTCATTAGGTATGCTTAAATATGATAATGGCTTTAATTCATCTATATTTTCACCTGTATAATTCAGCAATTTATAATAAAAAGAAATTTTATTCATATCTTTATTAATTATATTATTTAAATTTTTGCATATTTCACTTTTTCCAGTTCCAGCATCACCTATTATAACTATTTTATTATTTTCTATCAAAATATCTTCAATTCTTGAAACCTTGTATTTTGAAAAATATCCATCCTTTTTATATTCGTCTGCATTATATAAAAATCTTTTTGAAAAGAATTCTATATTTGTTTCCTCATATTTCTTTTCAATATCTAGATTAACAAAATTGTGTTTTTCATCTAATTCTTTACTTAGATACAACATAATATTATTTATTAAATCTATGGGCTTATTAGATATTTCATAAAATAAATTTGTATCATCTATTATATCTTTTGACTTATTAAACTCAAATTTATCATGTGTGTTAAATTTTGCTCTATAATTAGCTTTTTTATCTCCTATTATTAACACTTTCAATTTATTTTTTTTATAAAATTCTTTTTTTATAAATTTATCAATAGTATCTTTAATTTTTTCGCTTCTTTTGTTTGAAGTAACTTGAAAATATACACCAGATATATCATCAATTAAGTCAACCGAATCAAAATTTTTTTCTTCAATATTTGCATTCTTCAATTGGTAACCATAAACAAGGTTTAACAATCCACAATAAAAATTCTCACAATGTTTATTAATATCAAAAAGTCCAGCTTCATTATCATATTGGATATTAAGTTTTACAGTTAACAAATATTTTTTTATTCTTTTCAACATAATATCTCTATTCATATTACTGCCTCCTACAAAAATAGACAGTATTACCCCTTTTAGAGATTAAATACTGCCTTCTCTGTAATCATTATACCATATTTTGGCAAGTTATTATATAAATTCTCGAAGAAAGTTAATTTACCACTAGGGTTATCGCCACCTCCTGCATTTATGTGATTAGATATAACAATCACATCCTCACTATTACCAAAAGCATCTAATACTCTATCAACTCTTTCATCTGGACTAATCGTTTCATCTGTACTCCTTATAATTTTAACAGGAACTCCTAATTCTCTAAATCTATCATACATATAATTAGCTATCTTTAAATTTAAATCCTTTTCGATAATACCATTCCCGCTAGCTCCAGGATCATCTCCTCCATGTCCAGCATCTATAACTATTTTATAATCATTCATAAGTTACCTCCTCAAACTATTTTATGAAATTCTTCATTTTTTGATATATTTAATGATAACAAATAAAAAAATAATCAAACATCGTTGATTACTTATATATTTAATAAATCTTTCATCTTATTTCTAATCTCAACAATTCGCTTTTCCATAAATTCAGGATGATTTTTAAACCATCTTATATTAAGCGGTGAAGGATGAGGTAATACAAATGTCAATTTACCATTTATAAAATTATCTTTAAAAATTAAATCATCAAATTTTTCTAAAGGAAAAAATACTTTAGCAACTTTAGAACCGATTATTATATATATTTCATTATTGATGCAATTCAATTCTTTAAATAACCACGTTTTATAACAAATTGCAGGTGGATTTTTATCATTACCACTATTGGTTTTACCTGGGTAACAATGAGCCAAAGAAGTAATATAAAAATTATTAATATTATAAAAACTATTATCATCAATTTGATACCATTCATATTTTAATTTTTTCCCACTTTGGTCACTAAATGGTCTTTGTGTTTTATAAACTGTAGCAGAAGGCGCTTGACTAATTTGAACAATTTTAGCTTCCTTATCTCCCCATACTATTGGATGAGGTTTAAAGCCAAATTTATTTTCACATATTTTACATTTTTTCAAATTACAACTTAATTCATTAAAATTCATTTTATTACCTCTTTATATTTATTATTTCTAGCAAAAAAAGTCCAATAGGACTTAAATTGCTTTCGTTAGTTTGACTTCTGTAGTTTCTGTTTTTCCATCTCGCTCATACTCAACTTTAATTGTGTCACCAACGCTATATTTATATAAAATATATTTTAAATGAGTACTATTCTCGATTTCCACACCATCAACTTTTAAAATAACATCATCTTTTTTGAAACCAGCTTCTTTGGCAGGAGAATCATCTTCTACTTCAACAACTACAACACCTTTAGTATAATCCTTATCCAAATATACTTTATAAGTAAATAAAGCATATTGATTATCTGCATCAATCATAGTAATACCAAGCATAGGTCTTTCAATTGCCTCACCTTTTTCTAAGCGATCTAAAACTGCTGTAGCCATTTCAATCGGAATAGCAAATCCCATTCCTTCAATTTTATCTTCAACTAATTTTAATGTATTAATACCGATTACCTCACCATTAATATTAACTAAAGGTCCCCCACTATTACCAGGATTAATAGCTGTATTGGTTTGTAAAACTTCCATAATAAATACACTACCATCGTCTAAAGTAACATCAACCATACGATTTGTTCCAGAAATTATTCCTTTAGTAACACTTCCTGCATATTTAACATCAACCGGAGTTCCTACAGCAAAAACAGTATCACCTATTGCAGATTTAGTACTATCACCTAGACTTGCAACTTGTAAAACAAAATCTTTATCAACACGCAAAACTGCCAAATCAGCATATTCATCACTACCTAATAAAGTTGCTTCAACTGTAACATCCTCAGTATTAGTTACTTCAATCTTTCTAGCACCACTTATAACATGATGATTAGTTAAAATATAACCATATTTATCATCAGTTTTATAAACAAAACCACTTCCTGTAGCCGATAAAGATCGGTCATAGTTTAAAACTGTTACAACCGAATCATAAACTTTTTCAACCGCTGGAGCAATAGTATCACTTTCTGTAATATTTACGTTTTCTGTTACCTTAACAGTCTCTTCATCTTCTGGTATGTAATAAACTACCAATAAAGTTCCACAAATACCAATAAATAATGAAATAATTACTGAACATACATAAATAATTTTATTTTTCAAAAACATCACCCTTTCATTTAATATTATCAATTTCACGCCAATTATCCGGAAAACTTATTTTATTTAAAATTTTTCGTGTTTCAACACTATCTATTTTTCCCTCTAATATATCGATTTCATAACCTATTTCTCTAATCAAATCATGAAATTCATCTTCACCTAACATTTGTCTAAGAATTATAATAATTGCAAAAAAATCATTCTTACCATAAATATATTCATTTTCTACCATAGGAATATTTAATATCTGGTGATATTTATTGTTAGGAATACTTCTTTGTGTAACATGATCATACAAAATATCTTCATGCGCGCATAAATTTCGATAATTAGCTAATAATGACAAATAAATCTCTAATTCTTTGGAATTTATATTATAAAAATCAGCTATTTCCTGTTGATCTTCATATTTCAAAATTGAATACAATTCTGAAATAATTCCAAATGATAAGACTTTAACAGAAACCCACATTGGAATATATCCATAATTACTTATATAATGCATTGTTGCTCTATGTTGCTTACTATTTAGTCGAATTTGTCTTTTCATTTTATTTATTATGTCATTAACTTGACTCAATTTAAAGCTTTCTTGACGAAAATTTTTATAATTTAAATAATTTTTTTCCTTATAACCATATTTCTTTGACAATTGATAACTAATTATCGATTTGATATTGTTTTCAATTATCATAATATTTTTAAACATTATGTTACGTAGACGCCGATCAAAAATAAAAATTGAATATAATTCATCAAAAGTAGCTCCATCAACAAAAGTATTTTTATTAGGTTCCATTAATAAATGTCGATATCCATTTACAAAAAAGTAATTCTCTTTAAATAAAATCTCTTTTGTTTTTTCATAATCATTTATTTTTAATCCTTTTGATTCTAGTATTTTAACTTGCTCATCTAAAGTTTTAAATGTCTTTTGCATTATACCACCTATTTAATTATATCACAAAATTAAAATTTGAAAGTGAAAAATATATGATAATTGATGTATAAGAAAAATCTATTGATTTTGCTCAATAGATTCTAATTCTTTTTTTACATCTTCTTCATTTACTAAACCAACGTATTTAAATATTAGTGTTAGTAAATTTGGATCCTCAACTTTTTGCATACAATCTTGATCTTTATAAACTACATCTTTAAAAACGACTAATTCATCAAGGATATCTTCTTCGTCATCAGTTATTCTAACAGAAATATAATAATTTTGATTTTTATATATGGCTTGTTTAAAAATTAAATATTTTTTACCGTTTGCTAATTCCATAATTTGATTTATTCTATTTATCATTATCTACTTCTGCCTCCTAACTCTTGCAACATTGCATCGTTTAAATCTTGGAATGCATCTTGAAGTTCATCACTATTCTCCCCATATTTATTTTCAACATAATCATCAATTACATCGCCTAATTGAACTCCACTATCTGTCTTTGTATCTTCATAGGTATTAACCATTGTTCCTTCGTCATCAACTGTAGCTGAAATCAAGTTCTGATCTTGGTCATAATCAGTAGCGCCAAGTCCTGACTCTTGAGCTTGTTGTATGATTTCTTGTGCCATATCTTGAACAGCCTGATTAGGGCTTTCCATATCATTATTTGTAACTGTTAAAGTTCCATCGGAATTTTGAATCAATCCAACTTGACCTTCTTCAACTACCTGTTCTTGAACATGTTCTGGTTCAGGCTCTGGTTCAGGTTCAGGCTCTGGTTCAGGCTCAGGTTCTGGCTCTGGCTCAGGTTCTGGCTCTGGCTCAGGTTCTGGCTCTGGCTCAGGTTCTGGTTCAGGCTCAGGTTCTGGTTCTGGTTCTGGTTCTGGTTCAGGCTCAGGTTCTGGTTCTGGCTCAGGTTCTGGTTCAGGCTCAGGTTCTGAATCAGACTGCGAACCATGATTAGAATTTGAAGAACCGTTATCTTTATCCTTGTCTTCATCTTTATCATTTTCATTAGTTAAATCTTCTAAATCATTATCTTCTAAATCATCTATTTCAATATTAGGCAATTCTGGTTCTGGATCATCAACCAAATCTGAAACTGAAGGTGGGTTTATTATAACATCTTTATCTTTATCATTAGATAATGATGAACAACCTCTAAGTAAAGCTATCAATGCTATTAAAGTTGCCAAAGCGATAGCAGCAATTTTTGCTTTATGCTTTTTCAACTTTTCTAATAATTTTTTTCCTGCTTTTTTAAATCTACTTACTGGTACAGGCTCATTATCATCATCTTTATCCTTCGTATCTATCTCATTTTGAGGAAGTGGTACAGGTACCGGTATAGGTGTAGATTTTTTATCTTCATCTTTTGACTTTTCATCGTCACCTTTTTGAGGAAGTGGTACAGGTACTGGTATAGGTGTAGATTTTTTATCTTCATCCTTTTTCTTATTTGCCAAATCTACGAGAGGAATAACCTTTTGATCATCATCTTTTTTTTCAGTTTTTTTAATTCCTTTACTCATATCAGCTATTAATTGATCTAAATTTTCCTCATAATCATATTCAATTGAATTAGCTCTCATTTGAAGGATAGCTAATTGAGCTTTTAAAGCCATTAATTTATTTTCATCATCAGCCATTGCCAATTTATCAACGCCAACTTTAGTATCTAAACTTTTTTTCTTAGCTTCCAAAGATTTAATATCAGCATTTTTTAAAGATTCTAAATCTCTTCTATTTTTCTTTAAAGTAGTAACAGAAAAATCAACGGCTAAAGAAGCTTTTTGCGTTTTCTCAATTTTAGCATCAATAGCATTTATCTCTTTATTTACTCTTTTCTTTTCTTTTTCAATTTCAGATTTTTGTTTCTCATATTCATCAGCTGGTAAAACAACTGTTTTTAATCTTAATTTAGATAATGATTCTTCTAATTCAGCTTTTTTATTTTCAAGACCAACAATAGTACTTTCTAAATTCTTTTTGATATTATCAAATCTTATTAATGAAGCGTCACAACCTTTAATATCAGCATCATATCTAGCAACAGAATTTTCCAAATCAGTTATTTCACCATGTGCTACTTCCACAGCAAATATAGAAGGAAGATAATTTTGTTCATCATCTAATTTCTTTTCTAAAGCAGCTTTTTCAGAAATCAACTCTGCTTGCAATCTTTGATTTTCTTTTAACTCATCTTCCATATTGCCATAATCCTTATGAGCTAATTGATCAGGTAAAACCATTCTCATTTCTTTAATTTTTGCTAATGCTTGTTCATCTGTAATTTTTTCATTTTCAACATCTGAAATTAGTTGCGCCAATTCAATTGGTAAATCATATGAAATATATTGTTCTCTATTATTATAAGCGTTTATAACACTTCTTAAATTTAGTAATCTTCTCTCATCTGCACTTTTTTTAACATGATCAATATTATCTGCATCGTGTTTTTCATTTCTTTCTTTAGCAGCGACTAACAATTTTTCATAACGATCATGCATTATTTCTAAATGTTCAGCACGACTATTTAAATTTGCACTATTATTATTTAACTCTTCTAATTCTTGGGTAAAATTTTCTAATTCACCTTTCAAATAATCAATATCTTCTCTTGCACTATTCATCTTTTGTTTGACACGTTCTTCATCTTCTTTAGATGGATTTTCACCTAGAGCTCTAAACTCAGCTCCATATTCTTCTAAAGATTTTTTTGCCTCACTCAACAATGAATTACAAGCTTCGATTTCACCATTCATGATACCGATACGATAATTATTAGCAGCAATATCAGCTTCATTTTGTGCTTTATCTTCTGCTATTTTATCTAATCTAGATTCAGCATCATAAATTTTTGCTTGATCTCTCATATAAGTAAATGATTGATAATTATCATCATTTGCTAATCTAGACTCTAATTCTCTAGTTTCGCTTATCAATGCTTCTCTTTGCTGTTCAATATTTTTTATTTCTTTTTCTTTTTCTTCATTTGTTAATTTCATAGCATCATCATATTTTAATGCTTTAGCCATATCCCTTAATTTAGCCAATAATTCTTCTTTTGTCATATTATTGTCCTCCTTACTCTTCTAAGTTTCTATATTGCATCTTGTATTGATATCTTATTTCATCTAGTTGATTTATATCATTTAAACTATTTACGTCATAATTTAATTTTCTAAATGCTTCTAACATTTCTTGTAATTCAACATAATCATCAGTTATTGGTAACCATTCTTCATAATTGCCACTACCTGTTCCTTCTTCTAATTTATAAAATTTATAAACTGTTGCTTCCGTAGCTGTATCTTTAATAGCTCCTTTTACTGGAGAAGTAACATAATATGTTTTCTCATCATTAGCACTACTAGAACCACTTGGGTAATAACTTCTAGCAGTATCTTTTCTATACCATTTCCACATTGTATCAGTGTATTTATATCCTTCGCTAGTTTGACATTTTATACCATCAAGAAGGGAAGTTGTACATTTTTTAGTAGTCCAAGATGACCATTCTCCACAAGCTGGCAAATCTTGATTCTTAATTTGTTCTGGAGAAACAGACACTTTATCTGTACCATTACATGTGAAAGTTATATCTCTAACTTTTGAGTGGATACCACTACATGGTTTGTCACTAACAACAACATCGTCTTCATTATTAGGATTTTGACATAACCAAGCATTTGGATATGCTGCTTTTTGAGTACGATATAACGTTACATCTTCAATTTTTCGATAACTAGCTGAACTTGGTTTATTAGTAGTATATTTAGTTACTGTTTTACTTGTACCTTTATTAGTATAACCACTTGGTTGAGTTGATGAATATTCTCCACCATTCCAATAAGTATTTATTGTTTTTTCAGTATACCACTTATAACCTGTTGCTTGTCCTTCTTTTCCAGTATAACCACTACTTGGGACAGATGCATAATATTCTTTAACTTTGTCAATATCGGTTAAGTTATTAGGATAATAATATTTTGTTCCTGCTTTTCTTTCTTCGCCTAAAAATTTAAATCTAATATCTGAGTTATCATTAATATCTAATTCCGTACCATCTTGCCACATGCCATAATTTGTCTCTTCAACTTCGCACTCCAAAATAGCTGAATAATGATATGTTTTACTTTCTAAATAACAAACATTAACATATGTGTTTTGTTTATCACAAGTTTCATAATCACTAACTTTAACTAAGCCCTCTTTTTCTAATTCGTCTAAAGTCACTACAAAACACTCACCAATCGTACTAGGCAAGCGATCAGGATATTTTTCATAGTACTCCTTTGCCGCTTCAATTAAATCGTCCCTTAAAACCGGTTTTCCACATGATCTTAGTAATAATAATACTATGATTACTGCTACCACTAAAATCAAAAAAGAAATTAGAACTCTTAGCCAAGGAATACGATTTTTTTCTTCATTATATTCTGTATAACTATAATTTTCGTTCATACATTCCACCTCTTAATTAATAATATCATTTTTAGAAAGATTTTACAAGTCATATAGCTTTTTTTATGCAAAATAATTTACTATACCTTTAACAATTGTTTTGGAAACCTTTTGTTGATATTCCGTCTGCTTTAATAAATATCGTTCATTGTCATTAGAAATGAATCCCGCCTCTATTAAAACACCCGGAATATTTACTCTACTGTAAAGATAGTGATCATTTATATTTTTACAATCTCTATTAGTATTTAAATCTTTGCGAAATTGTTCTTGTAACACTTTGGCAATTTCTTCATTTTTAGGATTTATATCATCAAAAAAGACTTGTGCTCCTTTCCAAGTTGAAGAAACATCAGCATTTAAATGAATTGACAAATATAAATCAGCCAATGAGCGATTAATAATATTTACTCGTCTTGATAAATCGCTTCTTTTCCGTAACATTGCATTATTAGCGGACAAATCATAATCGCCATATCTAGTCAAATAAACTATTGCACCGTTTTTTTCTAATTCCATTTGTAGACTTAGGCATAGTTGTAAATTAATATCAGATTCATAAGTGTTTCCCCAAACCGCCCCAGGGTCCTTTCCACCATGTCCAGGATCCAAATAAATGACTTTCCCCAGTAGTGGTAAAGTAGTTGCTTTTACAATTCCAATTGCATATAGACTTATTAAAAATATCAACAAAAAATATCCTTTTTTCATACATTCACCCATATAAATATATGAATCAATTACTTATAACATGATGTGCAGTAGGGCTATTAATATTTAAAGATTTAAAAGTATAGCCATTAGCCTTTCCATACTCGATAATTTTGCTTACTGCTTTAACACTAGCGTGATTAGTATCATGTTGTAATACAATATTATTTCCTTTTTTTAAACTTTTGATAACATTATTAACTATTTTATTGGTATCACTAGTTTCTGTATCACCAGAAGACACATTCCAATCAAAATATTGATAACCTTTTACTAAAACTTGTTTAGATAAATAACTCATAATACCTGGATTAAAATTACTTACCGTATTTGAACTTCCCCCTGGAAATCTAATTAATTTGCTTTCTAAACCGGTAAGCTTTTTTACCCGGTTATTAATTTTAGCTAAATCTGCAAAATAAGCAGAGGCACTTTTATAAACTTCTTTATAATTATGAGAATATGTATGCAATCCTATGCTATGACCATCTTCATAAATTCTTTTAATGGCTTCATCACTACCATTACTTGTAACGAAAAAAGTAGCTTTAACATCATATTTTTTAAGTATATCCAAAAGTTCAAATGTATATTTACTTGGTCCATCATCAAATGTTAAATAAATAACTTTATCTTTTGATGGCACCACTGGTGAATTTTCATAAACATAAACTTTTCTTGTTGCTTTTGCTACATTTCCCATATCATCTGAAACTGTATAAGTAACTGTATAAGTACCAGATTTATTAATGTCAATATTATTAGTGATTTTGACTTTATTTGTTATATTTCCCAAGCAGTTATCCACAGCTTTATAACCAGGTTCTTTATATTTTTCCCCTTTTAATAGATAAATGGCACCATCAGTTAAAGTTATAGTAGGTTTTTCATTGTCAACATATTCAATCGGTATTTCTAAAGATGAATAATTATTAGAACTATCAAAAACTTCTAAAATTAATTTATTTTCAACAATACTTTTTTTTACTTTAGAAGTTATATCTTTGTCGTAATTATCATAGGCAGAATAATTTATATCAACTTCTTCATTAGGGCAAATCTTAATAATTTCTTTATCAGCTTCAATTACAGGACATTCTAAATCGACAACTTCAATAATTCTTTTTATTTGTTTCTTAAAGAAAGTAGAATCAATTGTATATTTTACTTCATAATTACCAATTTTAGTATTATCGATATTATTTTCAATTTTAATGTCCGATTTAAATAAGCAAACATTAAATATATCACGATAACAAACATCAGCACCTTTTTCAATATATTGTTCACCGATACTAATTTGATCTACGTTATCACCAATTAAAATAAAATCTAAATGAATAGTAGATAGATAAAAAATTACAATAACTCCTATAAATATCAAAATGTATTTTATCTTCATATTACATACCTCATATTAATTATACCATCTTCAAAATTATTAAAATTATTTTTTTAAATGATGTGTTAATCAAATGTAACATAAAAAGACCTAAAAGGTCTTAAAAACATTCCAAGGATATTTATCACCTAGTGGTATTTCAAAAGTTAATTTTTCTTTAGTAGTTGGATGAATAAATGACAATTTAGTAGCACATAAAGCAATTTGCTCGCCAACTTTAGCATAAGGATTATAGCGCTGATCACCATATAAATAGTGTTTTCGATGAGCAAATTGAACCCTGATTTGATGAGAACGACCTGTCATTAAATTTATTTTAACTAAAGAATAATTTATTTTAGGATTATAAATTATTAACTCGTACTCTAATATAGATATCTTCCCTTTTTCATCCACTTTGGTCATATTAGTCTTAGAATTTTTTAATAATTTGTCTTCATATCGTCCAGATATATCTACTTTCCCCATAACTATAGCTTTATATTCTTTTTTTAATTCGTTTGTTCTTACTTGATTACTTAAACGAGAAGCAGCTTTACTAGTTTTTGCAAAAACCATAACACCACTGACAGGACGATCAAGGCGATGAACCAATCCCAAATAAACATTTCCCGGTTTATTATATTTATCTTTAAGGTATTGTTTTAAAATAGTAAGTAAGTCCAAATCATGGCTATTATCGGCACAAACTGGAATATTAGCTTCTTTAATAACTACTAATATATGATTATCCTCATACAGTATCTTCATTTTCCCATCTTCCATATATACCACATGGTAAAACCAAATTATTATCAGTTATTGGTAGTCCAATTTCGCCGCTACTTACCTTACCATTATACTTACTATACAAAGTTGTTTTTAAAATATTATATAAAACAGTACTAGATATACCAGTTGTATAAGCATTAATTAGAAAAAACAAAGGGTTATCACTTAATATCTTCATACATTCATTAATTAAATTTGATAAATTATCTTCAAATTTCCACATTTCGCCATTTGGCCCTCTACCATAACTAGGAGGATCCATAATAATAACATCATACTTATTACCTCGTCTAGCTTCTCTTTGAACAAATTTTAGACAATCATCGACGATAAAACGGATTTTATTGTTTTCTAATCCACATAATTTCATGTTTTCTTTTGCCCATTCAACCATCCCTTTAGCAGCGTCAACATGAACAACTTCCGCACCTGCATAACTAGCCGCCATCGTAGCACCACCAGTATAGGCAAAAAGATTTAAAACTTTAATCGGTCTATTAGCTTTTTGTATTTTTTTAATTGAATAATCCCAATTAATGGCTTGTTCGGGAAATAATCCTGTATGTTTAAAATTAGTGGGACTTACTTTAAATTTTAAGTCTTTATATTTAACTAACCAATAATCAGGTAATTGTTTTTTATACTCCCAATAACCACCACCTTTACTAGACCGATGGTAAAAAGCATCAGCTTTATCCCATAACTCATTATTATTTATTGGCCACATTGCTAAAGGATCAGGTCTTCTCAAAACGATATTGCCCCATCTTTCTAATTTTTCACCATTGCCAGCACTCAAACATTCATAATCTTGCCACTTATCACTTAATAACATCAAGATCACCTCTTGTTCTAAATTATATCATTAAAATAAAAAATAATCGAGTTATTTCGATTATTTCGATTATTTAATTACATTATGAAATTTTGGTAATAGCATCTTTAATAATATCAATAGAATGTTGTAATTTTTTAGTTTCTTCTTCCGTTAAATTAACGAATATCTTACCTTTAATACCTTTTTTATTTATAATTGCTGGTAAACCAACAAAAATATTGTTATTTTCATCATAAGTTGATACAGTTATAATGCTATTATCATTATTTAATATAGCGTTAGTAATTCTAACTAAACACATACCAATTCCGTAATAAGTTGCCCCTTTACGATTAATTATTTCATAAGCAGCATCTCTTACACTGATATATATTTCATCCAATTGTTTTTCATTTAAATAATCTTTGATATTTTGCAAACCAATATTGGCATTGCTCCACGGTACAAACTCTGAATCGCCATGTTCTCCTATAACATAAGCATGAACATTTTTAGGACTGACACTCAATTTATCAGCTATCATATAACGTAATCTAGCTGTATCTAGACTAGTTCCAGTTCCGATAATTTTATTAGTTGGTAAACCTGAGTATTTCCAAGTTAAATAAGTCATTATATCTAAAGGATTAGTAGCTACTAAAAATATTCCATCAAAACCGCTAGCCATAACATTTTTAATTATATCTTTAAAAATCTTGCTATTTTTATGAATCAAATCCATTCTAGTTTCACCTTTATTTTGATTGGCCCCTGCTGCAATGACAACTATTTTGGCATCCTTACAATCACTATAATCACCAGCTTTGATATCAATTTTATTAGGAGCAAAAGCAAGACAATGATTTAAATCCATCGCTTCTCCAATAATTCTTTCTTTATTTAAATCAATTAAAACTAATTCATTAACACTTGTATTTTGATTAAGTAAAGCATATGCATAGCTCATACCAACATTACCACAACCAATTAAAACGACTTTATTCATTTTCTTTTCCTTTCTTTATCCATAAATACATTCCATCCATATTAGTTGGTTTATATTTAAATCCTAATCTTTGGTAAAAATTTCTTTTCCCGTAAACCGGACACAATTCAATTAAAAATTGTTCATCTTCTTCTAAAAAATCGAAAACATAATCCTTTATTTTTAAAACTAATTGACTGCCAATTTGTCTATTTTGATAATTGGGCAAAACGACGACATCAGTAATGAGACCATGTGTACCATAATCGCCTATAAGCCTTGCCATGCCAATTACTTTATTATTTTCTTTTGCAACTACTACACACATTGAATTCTCAAGTGCTTGTTTAATTTGTTTTTCACTTAATTCTCTCCAACCGGCTGATCTGATTAAATTTTTATAATCAGCAATTTGAATAATATTAGTTATTATTATATCCATTATTATCACCTTCATACCAATTTTAACATATGAAAAAAACGAAGTAAATAATTAAACAAAAAACCTTGAAAATATTTTCAAGGTTTTGATATGCAATATATTATCGTTTTGAAAATTGTGGTGCGCGACGAGCTGCTTTTAATCCTGGTTTCTTACGTTCTTTTTGTCTTGCGTCTCTAGTTACAAAACCAGCTCTTTTTAAAATCTTACGATAACTATTTTCTGATTCTTCATTTACTTTATCATATTCTAACAATGCTCTTGTAATACCTAATCTGATTGCTCCTGTTTGACCTGTAAATCCGCCACCATTAACTTTTACATCAATATCGAATGTTTTTTCGTTATTTGTAGCTACTAATGGTTGCATTAAATCCATAACATTAGTTTCATATGGGAAGAATTCTCTAACATCACGACCGTTAACAGTAATTTTACCACTACCTGAAGTCATTTTTACTTGAGCTACAGAAGATTTTCTTCTACCAGTTCCAAGATATATTTTCTTTTCCATAAATTCCTCCTATTTCATTTCCTTTGGTTTTTGAGCCATATGTGGATGTTCACTTCCAGCATAAACAAATAATTTTTTATACATCTGACGTCCTAATCTTCCCTTAGGTAACATACCTTTAACAGCTCTTTCAATCATTTCAACTGGATAATTATCACGCATTGTTCTTGCAGTTCTTTCTCTTAATCCACCTGTATAACCACTATGATTATAGTAAATTTTATCGTCTAATTTATTACCAGTCAAATTTACTTTGCTAGCATTAATAACAATTACACAATCACCACCATCAATATGTGGAGTATAAGTTGGTTTATGTTTACCACGTAATACTGTAGCAACTTTAGTAGCTAGTCGACCTAAATTAACACCTTCAGCATCGATAACCCACCAAGTTCTTACTACATCTTCTTTTCTTTGCATATAAGAATTTTTCATAATATTTTCCTTTCTACCAAATAATGAATTGTCCCAAGATTCATTAAATGTGGGAATAAATAAATGTACCAGTAACAATTTTACTAAAAAAACATATATTTGTCAATGAAATTATATGTTTTTAGTACGTTTTTCTACACTTTTTATTCTATTTTTTTTTCATCATTTCCATTAATTGTCTTTAAATAATCTAAAATTTTTTTTCTAAAATCCTCACTCATATTGTAATAGCCATATTTATTAAATATTTCTTCTATTTCATTCTTTTCTATTTTTTTATCTTTCGCTACTTTAGATAACTCTGATAAAATTTCTATTGAATTTCTGACCTCTTCTCCTATATGATTAGCTTCTAACAATTTTTTTCTTAAACGCAATGTTTCTATTATAGAAAGGGGAATTAATTTTTTGTCAAAATATTCATGTGCTAAAAGAGAAGTTTTTATTGTCTCACTATTACTTAATGAACAATCATAAGGTTCTTCTTTAGTACTTGTATATATTTGATAAGCTGATATGTCTAATGAAGAGTTCAAAGGGAATGAGGTTTTTAACATTTTTTCGATTAAATTACATATTTTTAAGGTTATTTCTTCTCTTTTACTATCATATGTTTTATCTAAGTTACTTAAATTTTTTATCGAAACTGAC
Source organism: uncultured Bacilli bacterium (assembly GCA_944371305.1). Lineage (GTDB taxonomy): Bacteria > Bacillota_I > Bacilli_A > RF39 > UBA660 > Faecisoma. The sequence continues at coordinate 18,571 of CALVXM010000016.1, forward strand.
GAACTTATTTTTCCATTAATAAGTAATGGTAAAGAAAAAAATATAGTTAAACTTTCATCATCATATTGTTCTTCTTTTTGATTTATAAAATAATTGCGATATTGTTCAAATTTTTCTGGCAAAAATGCTTCCGAATACAACAAAGCTAAAATTTGCAATAAAGAATCATCATCAATATTCAATTTGTTATTTTCTATTTTTAATTCAACTTTTCTATAACTATCTTCACTTGTCTTTATAAGCAAAATACATTTACCATACTTATATATATTATCAATTAACTTACTCAATTCAAATCTTAGCATTCTATAACTCACCTATAGTATACATCATTTAGATATAAGCCCTCAGCCGGAGCAGTAATTCCCGCTTTTCTCCTATCTTTAGCTTCTAAAATATCCATGATATCTTCACTTTTTCTTTTTCCTTCACCGATTTCAATTAAAACGCCAACCATATTTCTAATTTGATACCTTAAAAAACCAGTTCCTAAAAAAGAAATTACACATTTGTTAACGTTTTTGATATTTCTGATTAAATTAGTTTGAATAATTGTTCTTGTAAAATCATCTTTTTCTTCATCAGCTTTTGAAAAAGATTTAAAATCATGAGTACCTTCTAAATATTTCAAAGCTCTTTCCATTTCAACTAAATCTAATTTTTTATTATATTGGTAAACATAATCTTTTTCAATCGGATCATATTCTCCCATATTTATTTTATAAATATATTCTTTAGCACTAACATTAAATCTGGCATGAAAATCAGGATTTACTTCCTCTACTTTTTTAATATAAATATAATCATTTAACAAACTATTTAAAGCTTTCATTAGTTTATCACAAGTTATATTCATATCAAGATCAAAATGAGCCTTTTGATTAAAAGCATGAACACCAGCATCAGTTCTTCCCGAACCATGAATTTGCACTTCACCATTATTTAATTCTTTTAAAGCTTTTTCTATTTCACCTTGAACTGTTTTAACTCGTGGTTGTTTTTGATAACCTTTAAACTTTGATCCATCATAACTAAATGTAATTAAATACCTCATAAAAATACTTCCCTTACTATTAAAACAAATAAAGATAAATGCATTAAAACTAAGAAGGTGTCATAAAATCCCCATCTGTTTTGTCTAAAATTAACTCTTTTACTATTAACATTATACAACCTTACTTCCATAGCATCAGCTAAATCATCAGCTTTCTTGAAACTTAAAACAAACATCGGAATAATTAAAGATTTGAGTGATAATATTTTTCCTTTCAAATTACAATGGTTATAATCGATGCCTCGACTGGCTTGTGATTTAATAATTTTATTACCTTGATCAATTATCGTTGGAATAAATCTCAAAGCTAAACTAATAGACAAAGCCATTTTATTAACTGGTATTCCAATAATTCTCAAAGGTAAAAATAATTTTTCTAATCCATAAGTAATTTCTGTAGGCGGTGTGGTTAAAGTTAATATTGATGTATATAAAACAACATAAATTAAACGCATAATTGTAATAATTGTAATCTGTAAACTAGTTCCTAAAATTAAATTAATTAAAAATATAAACAATAATAACCATTTAATACTTAAAACTGTTTTCAAATATACATTAAATGGTACTTTAGTATTGCTTAACATCAACAATAATAAAATACTAATAATAATATTGAACCTAAAATCATAAGTTAAAAATATCATAACTACAAATAATAAAATACATATTATTTTAGCTAAAGGATTCATTTTATGAACAAAGGAATCAATTGGATAATATCTACCGATCATTACTTTATTTAACATAACGATACACATCCTTCATCAAATCATTTATATCATCACGGTAACCAATTTTGATATTTTTTTCTTTTAAAACCATTTGTTCAAATTCGATGATTTTAGGTTTCTTTACACCATATTGTTCGAGATCCTGTTTAAAAACATCATATTTATCTCCTTCTAGAACAATTTTTCCTTTATCCAATAAAACAATATGATCACTAATTTCTAACAACATATCAGTATCGTTACTTACAATAATTACCGTTTTATTGTATCTTTTTTTCAATAATCGGATTATCTTTATCAAATTTTCTTTACTTTTATTATCCAAACCAACCGTTGGTTCATCTAAAATTACAATTTTAGGATTAAAAGCTAAAATAGAAGCAATAGCAACTTTACGCATTTCACCACTACTTAAAGTGTAAGGATTACGATTTAAATAACTATCATCTAATCCCACCATCAATAAAGCATCTGATACATGTTTTTCAATACTTTTAACACTTTTTTTAAAATACTTCATCCCAAATTCAATTTCTTCTTTAACCGTTTTACAAAAAAATTGTTCTTCAGGAAATTGAAATACTAAACCAATTTGATATCTTAAATTATTGATATTTTTTATTTTTCTCGTCTTACTGATAACTTTACTGCCGACACTTATATTTCCTTTAGTCGGTAATATCAAAGCATTAATCAGTTCAATTAACGTAGTCTTTCCACTACCACTTCTTCCAATAATACCATTTATAGTACCTTCTTTAAAAGTTATATTAATATCGCCTAAAACCAAATGAGAAAGTGGTGTTTTTTCATTAGCAACATAATAAACATGATTAAATTTTACTTCCATAAGATATCCACCATCTCTTTCATATCATAAATAACATGGTCGATCAAATCATAAAACATCAATCGATTAGATAATTCAACCATAAAAGGCAGTTTAAAACCTAAAGACTTTAATACTTTTTCTTCTTTATATACTTCTTCCTTACTACCACTTAAGATAATTTTACCTTCATCCATTACATAAATCATATCACTAATTAAAGTATCTTCAATATCGTGACTAATATTAAGAATAGTTAATCCTTTTTTATTTAAATCTTTTAAAATATCCAATACCCGATCTTTTTCTAAAGGATCTAATAACGTTAACGCTTCATCTAGTATTAAAATATCGGGATCATGCACTAAAGCACTAGCTAAACTAACTAATTGTTTTTGATTACTATTAAGATCATGAGGATTAGCTTCTAGTATATCGTATATACCTAAATATTTAGTTACTTCTTCTATTTTCTTACTAATATGAATTTTTTTATAATTCATGTTTTCTAAAGTAAAAGCAATATCATCAATAACTGTCTCAGCTACAAATTGATTATCCGGATTAGTAAAAACAACTCCGATTTTCTGTCTAATAGCTTTACGATTATCTTTAAGTAATGGGATATTATCAATGACAATGCTGCCAGTATAACGATATAAGCCAACTAATATCTTAACTAAAGTTGATTTCCCGCACCCATTAGGACCAATGATAGAAGTAATCTTACCTTTTTCAATTACCATATCTAAATCATTAAAAATCTCTTTTTGGCGATACTTAAATCCAAGTTTTTTAATACTAATCATAAACCTCACCACTTAGTAATTATTATAATATAAATTCCATTATTTTTCAATTATAATTATAAATTTAAATATTATTGTGATATAATTAATTGGTGAGGTGAATTTATGGAAAATATATTTGAGAAATATGAATCAGAAGTTAGATCTTACTGCAGAACTTTTCCAAAAGAATTTGTAAAATCTAAAGGTGCCATCATTGAAGATATCGATGGTAATAAATATATTGATTTTTTTGATGGAGCTGGTGCTTTAAATTATGGTCATAACAACGATTATATCAAAGAAAAATTAATTGATTATTTAAAAAATGATGGTATTATGCATGCCCTAGATATGTACACTACGCCTAAAAAAGAATTTATTAAATTTTTTGAAGAGGAAGTTCTTATTCCAAGAAATCTAAATTATAAAATTCAATTTGCCGGACCAACTGGGACTAATGCTGTTGAAGCAGCTTTAAAATTAGCTAGAAAGGTCAAAAAAAGAGAAAACATATTTGCTTTAATGGGATGTTTTCATGGAATGACTTTAGGATCATTAGCTTTAACTAGCGATAAAGACAGTCGTAAAGGAGCAGGATTACCTTTAACAAATGTTACTCACATTCCAACTCCTTATATGTTTGATAAATTAAATGTTATTGAATATTTAGACAAAATTCTAACTGATGATCACTCTGGTGTTGATAAACCGGCGGCTATTATTATTGAAACTGTTCAAGCTGAAGGCGGTATTTACGTTTTTGATGAAAAATTTTTACAAGGAATTAGAACAATTTGTGACAAACATGATATTTTATTAATTGTTGATGATATTCAAGTGGGATGTGCTAGAACAGGTACTTTCTTCTCATTTGAAAGAGCTAAAATAGTTCCAGATATGGTAGTTATGTCTAAATCAATCGGCGGTTATGGTATGCCTATGGCTATTACTTTAATTAAACCAGAATTAGATATTTGGAAACCAGCCGAACACAATGGTACTTTTAGAGGTAACCAATTATCAATGGTAGCTGCTAAAGCAGGATTAGAAGTTATGTTAAATGAAAAAGTTGAAAAACAAGTTAAAGATAAAGAAAAAATAGTAAAGAAATATTTAGAAGAAAATATTAAATATGATAACATTGATATTAGAGGTATCGGTCTAATTTGGGGAATCGATGTTCATAATGAAGAATTGTCTAGAAAAATAGTTGGTGAATGCTTTGACAATGGTTTAATTTTAGAAAGAGCTGGTAGACAAAATAGTGTCGTTAAAATTATGCCACCTTTAACTATTGATGAAGATACACTATTAAAAGGATTAGCCATTTTAAATAATGCAATTAAAAATGTACTAAAATAAAAAAAGTTAAAATTTTTAACTTTTTTTATTTGGATTTTGCTACTTTAACAATATTACCATGTTTTTTATAAAGTTTATTAAACCATCTATAGAAGCAAATGATAAAATCCTAATTTTATTCATAATAATATATTTAAAATTATAATTTTAAATCTTTAATTAAATTTTCATAATAAGGAACTAAACCAATTTTATCTGGAGTATGTTCTGGTAACTGCCAAAAATCATATCCCGGATAATCATTACCTTCAATAATGCCAGGACCATTTGGACCGATAAATACATCCCAACCAACATATTTGACTTGAGGAACTTCTAACGCTGCTTTTTTAACTAAATCCATTGCTTCTTTAATATAAGGTATTTTATAACCTATCAATTTGACATTAGTATATGGATGTGTGTCATAAGTGATTAGTTTAGAAGTATGAGCAACATTACAAATTTCACCCTTTTCAGTATCAACAGGACAACATAGTCCATCATTTTCCATGTTATCAACAAATTTCCCTTTATTACCTGATTTAGAAACTACGTAAACAACATGAGCTTTACCATCAACAACAATTGTTACAATTCTCAATGAATTAATTGCTAAAGGATATAATTTATTTAAAGCTTCATGTTGAACTATCAATTCTTCAATTATTCCAAAATTTTTTTCTTTGTTTGTTATATAATCAAACATTTTCTTTAAATCTTTAAAATCTTTCTTATTTAATTTTTCAATTCCCTTGCCACTTTCTCCAACATTCGGCTTAGCAAATATAATATCTTTGTTTTTCATAAATTTTTTAAATTGGTCAAAAGTCACGTTTTCTAAATCTAAATATTCTCTATTTAAATATTTTTTATAAATTTTATTAAATTCATTTTTATTATTAAAAATATGGGAATAATTTTGATCATTACAATACATAATTAGCTTTTTGTTTTTAAACCTAGTTATGTAAGTTTTTCTTTGTTTATGATTCATATTATAAAAGGCAAAAATATTATAATCGTAATATCCCGCACCATATCTTATCATACAATTAACCATATCAAAAAAGATACCAATTTTAGATTTGTTAGTTTTTTTATGGACATCATCAATTACTTTAAACATTTTCTTAAATCGCATTCCTGATAAAACTTTTAAATAATAATTTTTCATAATATCACCCTTTGTTTATTATATCACTTATTAATTAATTTTAACAAAATAAACATCTAATATATGATGTTTATTTTTCATTTTTTGACCTTTGTAATTTATAACTGATTCCTAATTTTAACTCCATCGGTAAAGCTTTGGACATATAAATTCCCATTCTGGTTTTAATTCCAGGAATAATAATTGTTTTTCGTTTAAACATTTCTTTAATAGCATATTTAGTTGTATATTCGCTGCTTAAACTATCTAAATTAAATTTAACTTTCGCTACTTTATTAAATTCTGTATCGACCGGTCCAGGGCATAATGCACCAATGTAAACATTTGAACCATCTTTTTTTAATTCTTCACTAATAGCTAAAGTTAGGTGCAAAATGTAAGCTTTAGTCGCATAGTAAGTACTCATTAATGGACCTGGTAAAAAAGCAGCAGCAGAAGCAACATTTAAGATATATCCACTATCTCTTTTTTTAAAATCTTTTAGAAATGATTTAGTCAAAATATGAACTGCTTTAATATTTAAATCAATCATATCTAATTCAGTATCCAATTTTGTTTCATCAAATTTGCCAAACAAACCAAAACCAGCATTATTAATTAAAATATCAATTTTTTCTTTTTTTACCTTCTCATACAACAACATACAATTATAAGTACTTGAAAGATCATATTCTAATATTTCTACATTGGTTTTTAATTTTTTAGCCAATGTTTCCATTTTCTTTTTTCTTCTCGCAACCAAAATCAAATCATAACCTTTAGCGCTTAAAATTCGTGCGAAATCAGCTCCTAAACCACTCGAAGCTCCTGTTATTAATGCTTTCATCGTAACCACCCCACTATTAATTATTATACTAAATCTTTTAACATATAACAACTTTTTTATTCAAATTTAATATAATTATTTACTTTTAAATAATAATTTATTATAATTATAATAAGGAGTATGATTATGAACAAAAATGAAATTATTGGATACATAGGGTGTATTATAGCTGGATTAGGTTTGTTTTTACCATTTTTAGAAGTTCTGACAATAGGCATTAATTTTATTGAAGGCGATGGTAAGATTGTTTTAGTTGGTTTAATAATTTGTGCAATATTTATTTTCACAAAGACACCAATAGTAACCTTAGTAGCTAGTTTATTGTGTGTTGCTATTACAGGTTACGATTTATTTAATGCTTTTTCTGAAGTTGATTTTAGTAGTGTAGTACAAATAGGTGTTGGAACTTATATTATAGGTGTTGGTTTAACGTTAATTATTATCTCATCTATTTTACAAATAAAAAATAATAAAAACAAAAAAGTATTACAAAACATACTTTAAACGTAGAAATTTTTATCTACGTTTTTTTATCATCAAAAAAATCGTTCAAGAATTTATCGTATGAAGCCAATTTTGAATAATTCCTTATAAAATAAAAGAAAAAATCATTTTTTAGTGTTAAATTTTAAAATGGGCTTTTTTTGCTATTTTTAACTTTTTTTTATTTTGATTAACTTTAGTTATTTTTACCTCATTTTAATAATTTATTTACTGTAATATCTTTTCTAATACTTATATCATCTCTTTCTATTTTTAAACAATATAAGCGTATTAAAAAAGTCATAAAATTCTTTAAATTTATGACTTTTTAATTTTGTCATTTTTATGACTTTCTATTTTAACATTTATATTGAATATTTAAACATATTAAAAGACTTATAAATTATGATGTAAACCCCAATCGGTAGACATCATTAATAACTTATAAGTCTTTTTGCCTGATAACCACTGTCGCCACTACCGTTGACATTGTGACCGTTAGACAAACTATATATTCTTACACCCAAATCAGTTGTCTCACCTTGCCCTACAATCGGCAAGGTGTGTATTACTCCGTTTGTACTTATTTTTTCATATCATCTTTTTATATTTCATATGGACTTGACCAAGTACCATTACCTCC